>JAITVM010000225.1 GCA_031285815.1 Clostridiales bacterium
GTAAGGATACTGAATAGGACATAAAAACTAAACAATACTATCCCAATGCTTATTAAAATGCTTACCTGGCCCAGGAATACGCCAAGGACAACAAGCCAAAAACCAAGGTTGCTGCCAAAAGACGCTATAGGGAGAATATTAGTCCTAAGGCTTAGCGGCATATACCCTGTATCATGTTGTATTGCGTGGCCGGTTTCATGGGCTGCAACAGCAACTGCGGCTATAGAGGAGCTATTATAAACAGAATCAGATAACCTAATGTTGTTGCTGCGCGGGTCAAAATGGTCGGTTAGGTTTCCGGCAACCCTTGAAACGGTTACGGTCCTAATCCCATTCCTCTCTAACAACATCCTTGCCACATCGGCACCGGTATAGCCTTTTTCACTTTTTACCCCGCTATATTTTTTAAAGTTAGAGCTCACTTTATGTTGCGCATAAAGTGATAAGATTATCGCAGGTAATAAAATGATATATGTACTGTCAAACATATATAACCCACCTTTTTTTATTTTAGTATATAAGAAGATATACGTATTTATACTTGTTTTAGTTTGGAAAAGTATATCATTATCTTGAAGTTTTTGCAATGGTATAACAGGTATATTATTTTTATTGATAGGAACATTTTTGAACACAGCTGAATACTATAATAATGAGCCATAAAACAGGCTCAAGTTGACTATTTTAAAAACAGCGTTCAGCGCCTGAAGTTCCTCATGTGCTGCACCGGATTGCATGATTTTTTGTATTTTTTCGCACTCGGCATTTAAAATATGAGAAAACGCGTTCTGGACTGAATTAAATCCGTGGTTGCCTGGCCCCGGGTTCCCGTGACAGATCTTATAATTGGAATTACCCTTTTATAAAAATTATAATTAAAGCATGTTTGGCCGCAGCATGAATAGAAGCAGCCAGGATGGTTTTTTTATAATGCGTTTTAACTATATTTGTCTTTAAGATTGGTTTAATGAGTATTAATTCTGCTTGTCTTTAAATTTGGGTTTTTAGTTTTGCTTTATACCGCGCAGTTCAAGGGCCGGGCCTATGGGCCGGAACACGGAAGCTGCGCGGTATATTTATGTTTATCGGCAGATTGGCGGGTTGTGTAAAGAGTTAGTGGGACACTAAAGGGTAGCAACTGAAATCAAGCAAGCTAACCTTAACTAAGCTATAATAATTATATGTTCAAGAGTTACTTATTAGGGCAAATCTGTTTAACATGGTAAGGGGGAAGGGCAATGTACGAATGGCATAAAACAGTTCAAAAAATTGTAGATAGGATTGATTTATGTATTGAAAACCGTGACAGTAGTGGTTTAGTATTAAGTACCATTGCTAAAGAGAATAATTATTCTGAATTCTATATGACACGGAAATTCAAAGAGTTATCAGGGGTTTCATTTCGTGAATACTTACAAAAAAGAAGGCTTGCATTCGCGCTCATTGATGTAAGGGATTCGGCGAAAGGGATACTTGATATTGCCCTAGACTACGGGTTTTCTTCACATGAGGCTTTTTGCCGGTCCTTTAAGTCTATGTATGGCGTACCGCCAAGTACTTATAGGGCGAAACCAGGGCCGGTAGTACTCCGGACAAAGCTCGTAACTTTTGACCGCTATTTTTTAGGATTAGGAGAGGTTGGTATGCTAAAATCATCAAAAGAGGTTAAAGTATATTTTGTTTCAATCCCGGCACATAAGTTTTTATATATTAAAAATTATGAAAGCAATGGGTATTTTGATTTTTGGGAGAAACAAGATAAGATACCGGGCATGGATTGTGATACTATATGCGGAATGCTTGATAGCATTAAAGGCAAGCTTGACGGCGAGGATGGCGTAGTTGGCAAATATAGCGGGCAGATAATGGGCCATATCTACGAAAGCGGTGGCAAAACTGCCGAAGCGTATGGGGTACGCCTGCCTATGGATTATAGTTTTGAAACCCCGAAAAATATGGATATTTTAATTGTGCCTGAGTCACAGTATATTGTATTTGAACATGGAAGCTTTGATTACGAGCAAGAGAGTGAAACGGTTGGCGACAAACTTAAATTGGCTATGGATAATTTTGATTACAGCGCTTCAGATTATTTGCCGGATAATTCGCCTGGCCGGGTTTCATATTTTTATTTTGACCCAGAAAAATACGAAAAGAGGGTTATGCCCGTTAAGCGCAAGTAATGTGTTTGGCGCAAGCTGCTGGGTGATATCAAAAAAGGCCTTAATTACAAGGCCTTTTTTGATATCAGAAATCACGTGGCTTTTTGTTTTTTAGTACATTATTTACGATAAAAAATTTTAGTATATTTGATGATAAACTATTTGAAGGCTCTTTTGTATTTGTTGCGCCTTTATATGAGTTTTCAGAATAAGAGCTTTTTGTGGATACAGTTTTGTTGTTTGCAGCCTTACGGCTATAGCTGCATTCCTGCATAATTTTATCCCAAGTAGACTTCCCGATTATGCCGTCCTGAGTTAAACCGAAAATGCGCTGAAACTCAACTACGGAATTACGTGTGCCATTTCCATACACGCCGTCTGCGGTTAGCGTAGATATAGACGGGTACCTTGAGGATATATTATTTAAACATTGTTGAATTTGTTTAACATAGTCGCCGGATGAACCAAGGGCAATCAGATAACCCGGGTATGCGGGTTGGGAAGAAGATGTTTGGCATAGTGATATAATTTTTGACCAGGTTGCCTGGCCGACTACCCCATCTTGTGTTAAACCAAAAAGCCGTTGGAATTCAATAATAGCCCGCTCTGTACCTGCCCCAAATTTTCCGTCTTCCGTTAATTTTGGGATAGATGGGTAGCTGTTTGAAATATTATTAAGGCAGCTCTGGATCTTTAGGACGCTTTCACCTGAGGAACCATAACGTAATGCATAGCCGGGGTATGATGGGTTTGAGCCGGACCCGCTTGATGAACATTCTTGAATAATTTTATTCCATGTGGTTGGGCCGACTATGCCGTCCTGTGTTATCCCAAAGATACTTTGGAAGGCGATGACGGCAGCCTTTGTTCCATTGCCAAAAAGGCCGTCTTCTGATATTTTTCCGATTGATGGGTAATTAGCCGAAATATTATTTAAACATTTTTGGAGCTGTTGTACTGCCTCACCACTTGAACCTACTGATAACGGGCTGCCAGGGTAAGCAATGGGCGAATCTTCTACAGGCGGCAAGTCTATATTGTCCATGATATCCCAGTAAACGTCATAAATCTTCTGCCAGGTCCCAGGGCCAACAACGCCGTCTTGAGTTAGATTAAAAGCTTTTTGAAAAGCTTTTACAGATGCTAAGGTATCGGAGTCGAAGTTATAATCTGGAACCGAATAGGGTATTTCCGGATAAAATTCCGCAATGAAATTAAGCATATATTGAAGCCTGCCAACATTTGTGCCCCGGTCCCATTGCTGCACGGTAACAGTCGGCGCGGTCCTGCCTACCCCTATAACTTCACCTTCGCTTGCCAATTCTGCAAGTTTTTTTACGCCGCCTGTATAGATATATGATATTTTATACCAGGTAGCTTTATCAACTTGGCCGGTAGCGTTAAGCCCAAAGCCTTCGATTTGCTGAAATGCTTTGACAGCGGCCGCAGTATCGGGGCCATAATAGCCATTTGGGTCTTTTATTTGTGGTATTGCAGGAAAACTAACCCGGATACGGTTTAAATATTCTTGCATAAGTTTTATATCTGAACTGTTCATGCCTTCTTTAAGCGTGTAGCCTGGGTAAGATTCTTCTATATCTTGAAAATTATTTGATTCAACTATTTGTATGTCGTCTGGGTAGTAGTATTTCAAGATTTCGATTGGGCTATAGCCTTGTTCAGCTAATGTGAGCGTGCCCCATTGTTTTAACCCAGGGCACTGTGCGATTACACCATCACAATATTCAGTGTAGTAGGGCTCTTTGTGCCCCTCGCGTTGTACATAATTATTAAAGATCTCGTCAACTATGTTATTGATATTTTCATAAGTATTTGAACCATATACAAAATATTGGTCATATGCAGTATTATTTGTTATATCAAAATTATAGCCACGGGACGGGTACCATTCAGTATAAACGCGGTTAAGCGCTAGTGATATCTGGCATAGGACATTAGCCCTAATTGCATCTTCTGGCCAAGTTGCGTAAATTTCGTTTGCACAAACATTTTTGATATAGTCGCTAAAAGGCACGGTAACATTGGTTGCGTTAGATGATGGTGAGCCTAAGTGGACGGTTATATAGGTTGGGATAATGACATTTGGTAATAACCTTGGCGGCTTGGGGCTTGTTTTGGCATATTCTTGTTTATCTCTTTCCGGGCCAACTGTTAGCTGGTGTTTGCCTAAATCGAAAGTTTCTGTGCCCCCATCAGTTTCAGTAACTTTTGTAGAACCCTTCCCTTCAGAAGCTTCACTTTCAGGGGTTGTGTTTTCAGAAACATTATGCCCATAATTGATAGTGTCACTTGCCGCGTCCGGTGTCATGTTAACTGATAATAAAGATGTTTCGGTGTCAAGTATTTTAACATTTTTGAATGACATTGTAGCATAGCCTGGTGCCTCTACTTTCACATCACAAACCCCATAGGGTTCGCCGGTATAGCCTTCTTCTAAAGTTAGCGCCTTATCCGGTGCACTAATTTCTACTTTTTCACAGTTACCGTTTTCATCTGTAATTAATTGATAAAGTACCTTTGACCCTTGCGAAACTGTTACTTTAGCATTAGGTATTGGGATACTTGAAAACTTTGCAGCTGTCGCCGTTACATGTAAATAACCTGCGCCCATATCACATCACTCCTGAAAAAAACATTTGATGGTGTTTTACTAATATAAGAATTATTTGCTTATACATAATATGTTCCCAAAACATAAAAGGTACATTGGACAAAAATAAACTTGTGATGTTTATATTCCATGGTTTTCTAAACCTTGACGCTAATAGTTTAGCGTGCTAGAGTTAGTTAGGGCCTATGATGGTTATATGGGAGGGTTGGCTATGAATGATAAATATAAATACCAATTATATATGGGGTCAATAGGTGATATAAAAAACCTTGAGAAACACTTTTCGTTTATGGCTGAGAAGGGCTGGATGATAGATAAGTTTGGGATTACTCAGCGTTATCATTCTATTGAGCCAAGCAAAAAGCGTTTTTATGTTGATATTTTGCCTCAAATAACTGCTTTTGATTACCCTGATAATGATGAGGCACTGGCCTTCCGGTCAATGTGCCAAGGGTCTGGGTGGGAATTTGTTACGGCTAATAAACAAATTCAGGTTTTTTGTGCAGAAAGCAATGCTGTGCCTATCCATACGGATAATAAAATTCAGGCACAAATATATTTAAAAACTTGTAGAAAATATGAATTACCGCTTTTTATTTACGGGTTGTTGATATTTTTCTTTTTCTGCTTAGTAATGGGGTGGCCGGAATTATTACTTTCAAACCTAAATATTTTTTTGTTAATTGGGTCTGCCTTCTTTACTATTGGATACTTGTGGACATTTTTTTTTGTATTATCTTGGTATTGGAAAACAAGCAGGTCTGTAAAAAATAATTTGCCTATGCCTGAAGTAAATTACAGTTTATACCGTATACGAAGTATGGTATATATAATAAGCTTCTTATTATTTGTTTTGTGTATTGCCATTGGCGCAATTACGAGTATTGTGGGCGGTATGCCCCCTGGGCTAATGCTTCCGGTTTTTATGCCGTTTTTGTCAATAACGTTAGGGCTATGGGTAAGGCATGAGATTAACACTACGCGCCGGGGGCGGAAAGAAAATATAAGGCTTATGATAGCGGTATGCGCTTTTATTGTGGCAATTTCATTCCTAGTAATAAATTTTGTTACGGCACAATCATTAAATATCTATCCTGGGCAAGCTTTGGCTGATGGGCAAAAGACACTTACATTAAAAAACATTGGCATAGAAACGCCGCCAGAGCATAGCAGCGCCCGTGTAAATAGCAGTGTTGCTGTGCCAGTGAATTATGAATATTTTGAGGTTAACCATGAAGGCAGTGTTAGCACAGAGGTTTACCGTTCAGTAGCAAAGCCAATTGCAGAAACGTTATATGGGCATTTTGTTTTAGAGTTTGAAGAAAGTAGTGTAATGGTTGGAGGTGGCGGGGTTACGCAGCTAAGTTCGGACGAAGCATCATTTTGGGGCGCGGTTTATGGCGTTTCTGTTGTTAGCCCAGATAATATTGATTTAATCTTGTTAAATGGGAGGGATATCATCATAGCTTCTATAAGGCAGGATAATTTTGATATGGATATTTTGGGCGAAGAAATAAAGAAATTATGGGCTAATGAATAAGTAGCGTGTGAATAAGTAACATGTATATTATAAGCCCACTTATCTAGAGGCTAGGTAAGTGGGCTGTTATAAAGGCAATTCTTTTTTATGCCTAATTATCGTTATTTCTCTGTTAAATATGGTGAATTTTTGATTTCAGATATATCCCATTTATTTGGGTTGGTTTGGCCCAGTAAACATTCCAGCGTTTGGCCGCCAAGTGGGCATGTGTTGCAATCCTGTGCCTTTCTGCATGTTTTCTTAAGTGTTTTTAATGATTTAAATATTTTTTTCTGCTTCATAAAAACATCTCCCTTATTTCTTACAAATTATTATCGTCTTTAATACCCCTAAATATTATAGATATAAAACTATTTTGGTTTGAAAATCCTGTAGATACGCTCTTATAGCCTTGACAAAATATTAAATATTTGTTAGATTATTAATCGTAAAATTATATATGCCATGTTGATAAAGAAGAGTAGCCTATACTAATTTTAAGCGATTGGAAGTTGGTGCGAGTTCCAAAATTTAGTATTGGCGAAAGGGGCTTTTGAATGGCATTTCTTTGAGTGGGCCGGCAAGCCGGCCAATAAGGGTGGAACCACGGAGCCTTTCGTCCCTTGCTGGGAGGGGCTTTTTTATTTGTGTATAAATATTTTAAATTACGGGAGGTTATAGTTTATGGAGAAATCGATGGATAAAATTGTTGCGCTTTGTAAAAATAGGGGCTTTGTTTTTCCCGGCTCAGAAATTTATGGCGGCTTGGCAAATAGCTGGGATTACGGCCCACTTGGTGTAGAGCTCAAAAATAATGTAAAAAGGGCTTGGTGGAAAAAATTTATCCAAGAGCCCGATTTAAATGTTGGTTTAGACTCCGCTATTTTAATGAATACATCTGTTTGGGAGGCAAGTGGCCATGTTGGCGGTTTTTCAGACCCCCTTATGGATTGCAAGGAATGTAAGGAACGTTTTAGGGCTGACAAGCTTATTGAAGATTTTATGCACGAAACGGGTGCGGAATCAGTTGTTGATGGTTGGCCGAATGAAAAGATGAAACAATTTATAGATGATAATGGAATAAATTGCCCTTCTTGCGGTAAACATAATTTTACAGATATCCGCCAGTTTAATTTAATGTTTAAAACACATGCCGGCGTGACAGACGAAAGTAAGAATGTTGTTTATTTAAGGCCGGAAACGGCTCAAGGTATTTTTGTTAATTTTAAAAATGCCCAGCGTACGTCCAGAAAAAAATTGCCGCTTGGCATAGGCCAAATCGGCAAATCATTCAGGAACGAAATAACACCGGGTAATTTTATTTTTAGGATTAGGGAATTTGAGCAAATGGAGCTTGAATTTTTTTGTAAGCCCGGTACAGATTTAGAATGGTTTGCATATTGGAAACAATTTTGTATTGATTGGCTTAAAGGGCTTAATATATCTGAAGAAAGTATGCGCATTAGGGACCATAGCCCAGAGGAATTATCCCATTATTCTGTAGCTACAACAGATATTGAATTTAAGTTCCCGTTTGGGTGGGGTGAACTATGGGGCATAGCAGATAGGACGGATTTTGATTTAAAACAGCATATGGAACACTCGGGCGAAGATATGAACTATTTTGATATAGAAACAAATGAAAAATATATCCCTTATTGTGTTGAGCCGTCACTAGGTGCCGATAGGGTTACGCTTGCGTTTTTATGTGAAGCATATGACGAAGAGGAATTGAAGGACGGCTCAACCCGGACAGTACTCCGGCTGCACCCAGCCCTTGCCCCTGTAAAAATAGCCGTACTTCCAATATCAAAAAAATTATCACAACAGGCCATCCCAATTTACAAAGAGTTGTGCAAATATTATAATTGTGAATATGATGAAACACAAGCTTTAGGCCGTAGGTATAGGCGCCAAGATGAAATTGGTACACCTTTCTGCGTTACTTATGATTTTGATTCTGTAGAGGACAATTGCGTAACAATACGCGAGCGTGACTCGATGGAACAAGTGCGTGTTAAGGTTTCTGAGCTTAAAAATTATTTTGATGAAAAATTGTTTTTCTAATAACAATTTTTTAATATATATGTTATAATGTTTTCGAATCGCTCGCAAGCGTTATAAAGGCTAGGTAATTTAATTTATTATAGGAGGTTTTTAACTAATGAGCATTAAGTATGTATACATGTTTAGTGAAGGAAATGCTTCAATGAAAAACTTATTGGGCGGCAAAGGGTCTAACCTTGCAGAAATGACTAATTTAGGTTTGCCTGTGCCTCAAGGGTTTATTGTTACAACAGAAGCTTGTACCCTTTACAATACTTCCGGGAAAGTTTTATCAGAAGATATTAGGAAGCAAATTAATGATTCTATGGTTAAATTGGAAAAAATTTCAGGCAAAACCTTTGGCGACATTGAAAACCCTCTTTTAGTTTCTGTACGTTCTGGTGCAAGGGCTTCCATGCCTGGCATGATGGATACAGTTTTAAACCTGGGGCTTAATGACCAAGCAGTTGAAGGCCTTTCTAAAAAATCTAATAACCCTAGGTTTGCTTATGACTCTTATAGAAGGTTTATTATGATGTTCTCTGACGTCGTAATAGGTGTCCATAAATCTAAATTCGAACGTGTTTTTGATGAGTATAAAGAGAAAAAAGGCTACACAGACGATTTACAGTTAGATGCTGATGATTTAAAAGAAGTATGCCAAATTTTTAAAGAGATTTATATTAAAGAAACTGGCAATGAATTCCCGAATGACGCTAAAGAGCAGCTGTTCGAAGCAGTATGTGCTGTTTTCCGTTCTTGGGACAACCCAAGGGCTTTCGTATACAGGCGCATGAATGAAATCCCTTATGAATGGGGCACTGCAGTTAACGTGCAAGAAATGGTATTTGGCAATTTAGGTGAGACATCTGGTACAGGTGTTGTGTTTACAAGGAACGCAGCAACCGGCGAAAATAAAATTTATGGCGAGTATATGATGAATGCACAAGGTGAAGACGTTGTTGCAGGTATCCGTACCCCAAAACCATTTACCGACCTTTCTGAAGAAATGCCGGAAGTTTATAATGAGTTCATTAAGCACGCTAAATTTTTAGAGAACCATTATAAAGACATGCAAGATATGGAAATGACTATAGAAGATAAAAAACTTTATATACTTCAAACTAGGAACGGAAAAAGGACTGC
Organism: Clostridiales bacterium; assembly: GCA_031285815.1. Lineage (GTDB taxonomy): Bacteria > Bacillota > Clostridia > Lachnospirales > JAITVM01 > JAITVM01. The sequence continues at coordinate 9,506 of JAITVM010000225.1, forward strand.
CCAAGCTGCACTCCGGATAGCTGTAGAAATGGTAGCCGAAGGCTTGATTACAGAAAAAGAGGCAGTACTTAAAGTTGACCCTAAACAATTAGACCAATTATTGCACCCAATGTTTGATACTGCCGCTTTAAAAGCTGCTAAACCACTTGGAAAAGGCTTGCCTGCTTCCCCGGGCGCCGCTGCAGGTAAAGCTTATTTTACTGCAGAGGATGCGAAAAGCGCTGCTGACAGGGGCGAACGTGTAATACTCGTTAGGCTTGAAACTTCCCCTGAAGATATTGAAGGTATGCATGCATCTAAAGGCGTACTTACCGTACGTGGCGGCATGACTTCCCATGCTGCTGTTGTTGCACGTGGTATGGGTACTTGCTGTGTGTCCGGTTGCGAGCAAATAAAAATGAATGAAGAAGAAAAATATTTTGAACTCAGCGGAAGGACAATCAAAGAAGGGGATTATGTTTCTTTGGACGGCTCCACAGGCCAAATTTATGGTGAAGACATAGCTACTGTTGAAGCAGAAATTTCAGGCGACTTTGCTAAATTTATGGCTTGGGCAGACCAATATAGGAAACTCGGGGTCAGGACAAATGCAGATACCCCTAAAGATGCAAGAAAAGCCCTTGAATTTGGTGCGGAAGGTATTGGCCTTACACGTACTGAGCATATGTTCTTTGATGAAGAGCGTATCCCTAAATTTAGGGTAATGATACTTTCTGATTCGGAAGATGAGAGAAGGAAAGCGTTAGAAGAAATCCTCCCATTTCAAAAATCAGATTTTGTTGGCATATATGAGGCTATGGAAAGCCGCCCAGTTACTATCCGTTTGCTTGACCCGCCATTACATGAATTCTTGCCACATACAGACGCAGAATATGAAGCGCTGGGCAAAATGATGGGCAAATCTGTGGATGGGCTTAAATTAAAAGCTTCTTCCCTGCATGAGCTTAACCCTATGATGGGCCATAGAGGTTGCCGTTTGGCAGTTTCTTATCCAGAAATAGCTGAGATGCAAGCAAAAGCAATTATTGAAGCGGCTATTGAAGTTAAGAAAAATAAAGGCTTTGATATTGTCCCAGAAATTATGGTACCTTTAGTTGGCGATGTTAAAGAGTTGCGTTATGTAAAAGAAATAATTGACAAAGTAGCTAAAAAAATTATAGAAGAATCAGGTATTGAATTAAAATATATGGTTGGGACAATGATAGAAATACCACGTGCTTGCCTTACTGCTGATGATGTAGCTAAAGAGGCTGAATTCTTCTCTTTTGGTACAAACGACTTAACCCAGATGACTTATGGTTTGTCACGTGACGACGCTGGTAAAATCCTCAACGATTATATTGATAAGAATATTTATGAAGGCGACCCAACAGCAAGGCTTGACCAAACAGGCGTTGGCCAGTTAATGCAAATCGCTGTGGAAAAAGGCAAGGCTACACGCCCTGATATTAAATT
>JAITVM010000106.1 GCA_031285815.1 Clostridiales bacterium
CCTTATAGAACCAAAATCCAATTTATCGCCATTTATTAAACCAGTTGTTACATCTGTATTTGCAAAGTTAGCACCATTTTTAGATAAATTCATATTAGCAAGGGCTAGTTTGCCAATACCATCTAATTGCGCTTTAACCGCATCTGCATTATTTCTGTTATTTCTAAAAAACCACCTGGCGTTTTCAAGTACAACTTTAAAAGTCGCCCCAGCTTCTTCAGCTGATTTCACTTTTATATTTACAGATGTCCCTGAAACGAAATTTATGATCTCCTCGCTATCGCTTGGATCCCTATCGGGAAATAGGTTCACAATGCCATTTGTGCCAGAGCCCTCTTCAAAAATAACAGTACCAGGGACGGCAGTAATCCTTCCTTTGGTAAGTGTATTTTCTGAAGCAGCCGATAGGCTAAAGCTTGGGGCCATCAATAATGCCGCTAACAAAACAGCTAATTTTTTCTTCATTCAAAGTCCTCCTAATAGTTAGTACATATTCTTGTTTTTTCACAGATGTATACAGAAAAAGAACTTTAGCGGGGTTTACCTTTGCCGCAACAATATCCGAATATTATGCGGGGCCGGTTAGGAACTGGCCGGCTGATTGCGGCCCATGTAAAAGATATATCCCGCATATTAGCAAACCCGTTTTATAGATAAGTATTTTAGATATTTTGTCTTATGTAAAATAATTTAGTAGTTTTACTTACAAAACCAAAATCGCGAATTTACTCACGGGGTTTTGGCTGGCCTTTGCTTATGTAAAACTAAATTACTTGTATGGCTGTGATTGCATTACGTTTCCAAAGTTCTTTCAAGAATCTTATCGGATTTTTTTTCGATTTTTTAAACAAATATATTACTGTAATCGAAATGAAATATAATTTTATTCATATATACTACATTATTCGCTATTAACCTGATTTATATTCAGCATGTGCTGAGCCATAAAGAATTAAAATGCCCGCCTGATTAACTCAGGCAGGCAAATACTTTTGTTTATTCTACGGTAGTGTTATCTGTTGTAGCTGTTGCTGTGTCCTCAAGGAGCTGGGCATTATATATTGCTGTTTGGGTAGAATCGTCCCAATCAACATCTATGCCTAACGCATAACCTAAAGCCCTAAACGGTAAGAACGCCCTGTTGTCTTTAATTTCTGTCTTAACCTTAAGCGGTGTGGCATCTGGGCTGTACATAGTTGTTGTTACACCATTTACAGTAATGTCAGATGTGCCGGCTTTAAATTGGATTACCCTAGAACCATTGTAGATTGTAACTGTCCTGGCTTCAGAATCCCAAACGATTTGATTATCAGGGACGCCGAATGCTTGCGATACAAACCTAATCGGAACCATAGTAGAGTTTGATTCAGCAGAAATATATGGTGATGTATCCATCATTATTACATTTGTGGTTGCATCCCTACCAATTATAACCTCGTTAGAACCAATAGTAACCCTTACTACATTAGAGAATAAGCTTGACGCGTTTGTTGCAGAGGTTATTACATTGAAGTAACCTGTGCCGATGCCTTTTACTACAAACATAGGGTCAAGGCTTGTTGGCCTTGGCTTGTAGTTAGCTGCGATAGCGTCGCCGCCTGCTACTATAGCGTATGGCCGTTTATTTGTTTCAGGTACTGTCCTGTCAATCTTAATATAAACATTAGAGAATTTTATTGAAGCTGCTTTGCCTTGTGACTGCCTTTCGATTGTGAATAATATTTCACCGTCGTTAACAGAAGGCCTAGAGAACAATATTTTAGAATCAGTATTTACCTCTGTAATATAATCAGGGGCAAATGCTATAGAGTCGTTGCCAGAAATACTGTCGTCGATAAATAAGTTAACTGTAGTATCGCGCTTAAGCATACCCGGTTCAGTCTCTGTTATAACGAAATCAGCAACTTTTTGCCATTGGTAGCCGATCCGTACGTCTTTAATTTCTGTTTTGATTGTAATTGGGCTAACGGCAGTAGCTATCTTAACTGGGGTAGTTTCCTCTAAGATATCGTCGCCGCCCAAGGTTAAGAGTACATCGCCTTCCCAGCCGGACTCAATAGATACCCACATTTCCATTTCGAAGCTTGCTGTTTCGTCCCTCTTAACTTGTACATCATAGAACCTTACCCTATTCGCGTTCATGTCAACATAATTGACCCTGCTGCCTTGTGGGGTATAAGTCCCGTTTAATTTATAAGAAGTATTGATATGGTCAATATTATCTTCTTCGGTAATTTTAATTTGCCTGAATTTAACGCCTTCCGGTAACCTAAATTCAGATTCGCGCAAGCCCCACCAAGAAGCTACAACGTTTTCTGTAAACCTAACCTTAGCTGTTTTGTGGTCTTTATCAAATGATGAAGAGCCGGTAGGTGCAAAACGGCCGTTTACAAGTTTTTTGACATCCGAAATAGTTTTAAGCTCGATGCCCCAATCTTTTCTTGTACCGATTATGAAATCTTGTTCAGTTATGCCGGTACCATCGATATTAAGCTCAATTTGCTCATCGATAGGTGCCCCTTCGTCAGCTATTAATACCAAGTCTAAGATAGACAAAGTACCAAAGGTTGAACGTGATGGTGTTAAATTAAGGCCGGTAGCACTTGTATCTATAACAATAACTGATTTGTCTGTAACAGTATTGCCATTAACAGTCCTTGTGCCATAATCCATGAATTCCCCGTCAACAACGTTTTCCATTGTTGTCCTGCCGCCCCTAAAGTACATATCGCCAAATGCTGATACTTGTGGGTAGTGGGAGGTTTTGCCTTCAACGGCTGTTAACCTTAAGGTTGGGTCTGCAAATGTGTAGCCATATGGGGCTGTTAAAACAATTTCCCCTGGCCTAATTGAGCCTGTCAACCTTTCACGTACTTCTATCCTTTCAAGATGGAAGGTATATTTGCTAGTAACTTTATCTACAATAGAGGTATCTGTTTTAGTTCCGGTTTGGATACCAAACTGCAATGTGTTAGCGGTTACTGTAGTATAGTTGCCGTAGTTAGCAACGATAACGCGTAAGTCGCCGGTTGTTGTGGAGCGTGCCACTATAGGTATGGTGATTATATCCGTAGGGACTTTAGCGGATATCATTGTCACATATGCCTCTTGGTCATTAGTACTGGAAACCCTTAAAGCGTAATCTAAAGCTGTCCCGGCGTCGTCCCACCTATAATAAGTTTTTGTACCAGGCATATAAAAGCCTTTGGTTGTATCATAAGTAGAAAGTTGGCCAGCCCCGCCTACATAGTTTGCGTCAATACCAGTAAGGTCGTGCAAATATTGCCCGCCTTCTGTATTAAAATCTGTAGTGTCTGTTGGTATTACAAGGTTTGTAGCTGCGAGCGCTGTCATGGTAATATCTGTCGTAGGTATTAACCCAATGCTTGCGGCTTCAGCCAAAGTCTTGCCGTTTAATTTAGCGGCACCTGTAGCTGTGAGCGTACCGGTAAGGGCTGTATTATAGGCCATTACCCCAAGCTCGTTTAATTGTTCGGCTGAGAACGAGGACGCCCCCAATGAACCGAACCTTGAGATGCTGACAGTGTCGGTGGCGGCTACGTTAAATACCCCGCCTGACAATAAGCTTGTAGTTGGGTTATCGCCGACAATAACAACGCCATTTGTATCAACAAAAGCTTTTATTACTGCTACATTAGCTTGAAGCTCTGCATTCCTTGCGGCATCTGTCCGGTTGCTTCTAAAGAACCAGTCTGCACCGCTAAGGTTAACTTTAAAAATATCCCCTACCGCTACATTGTTTTTCAGTTCGATTTGAAGCAGTGGTGCGTCTGTAGCATGTTCAATTTTTTCATTTGAGGCCGCATCAATATTCGATGGGAATAAATTAATTAATTGATTCCCCAATGCCCCTTCTTCAAACATAACTGTGTTTTCACCAACAGCAGATATTTGTCTGGAGAGTGAGTTTTCAGAAGCAGCGAATGCCGATATAGGTGGCATAACCATTACTGCCGCTAAAAAAAGAGCCATTCTTTTTTTCATATTTTTTCCTCCTTGTTTTATAGCAATTAGGCATTTATAGCAAATTTGTTTGGCATGGCTGTTTTGGCGGTGCCGAAAATGCGTTAGGCACCTCTTTTTCGGGTTGCAAAACATCAAGCCAAGCTAGAATTGCTGCATGGGGCCGAACTGCCACATCTATATATAAAGCTTTTAAAACTTACAAAACTATTATTTGTACTCTTAAAATTTATATGCTTTAAAACATTATTTGTAACAAAACTGAAATAAATAAAGTTTATTGTATTAATATGTAGAAACAAGTTTTTGTTTTTTAATTTGAGGCACAAAAAAACCCCACATTATGTAGGGTTTTAAATATATATTTATACTAAGCGGGCTTGATAAGCGGCTAGAAATCCGCTTCACTGTCTTCACCATATCCGCCGCCGATAAATTCGCGGCTTGATATCCCTTTTTCGGAACGTTCGCGCTCAATGAGCTGGCTTAAAAAAACCCTGACGTCTTCGGGGCGTTTAATATTTTTTAATTCTAAAGAAGGGCAAGATTTATCCGTGCTAAGTAAAGTAACTGTTCCGACGCCAAATATTTTTTGCCCAAAACTCCGCGTAAGCCTAACATCCATTATACGGTATATCAAAATTTCTTCAGTAGACGTATTAAAAAAACCTTTACGTGTTACCAGCCTGTCTCCCGAAACTTCATAACGGGTAAAACTTAACGGCATACCTAACCAGCGTTTGCGGTCATTCCAAAGTACTTCTGCTTTTTCGATTTCTAACCTTTTCGCCACACAAACCCGTTACACTTTTATGTTGATGTAACGGTTCCCACCTGCCTTCCTGACCCTAATTTATTATTCTATAATTATATACGTTTAAATTTATTCTACTATTATACCATTTTGAAAAATTAATTCCAGGCGGATTATAAAAAGCTTTTCTTGCTTTAAGTTTTTATAATATGATATTATAGGTAACGTACCTATTCTAGAATATTATATTTTAAAGGTGGTGCTATCATCGATAATAACGGAAACAAATTAAACTGGAAGAGGAACGCAAGTTTTTTTATCGCGGGCCAGTTTGTATCTATGTTCGGCTCAATGCTGGTTTCGCACGCAGTAACTTGGCATATAACTTTACAAGAGCAGTCTGGGTCATTAATCGCGCTTTTCACTGCCGCGGCAATGCTACCCATGGTATTTGTCTCCCCTTTCGCCGGGGTCTGGGCAGATAGGTATAACCGGAAATATTTAGTTAATGCTGCCGATACCGCTATTGCACTAATTACTTTGGCTGTAGCAATATTATATTCCTTAGGGTTTAAAAGCATTTGGCTATTATTTATAACAGTGGCCGCCCGGAGCATTGGCATGGGCATACAACAGCCTGCAGTTAATGCATTAATCCCGCAAATTGTGCCAGAGGGGCATTTGGCAAGGTTTAATGGTATCCAGGGGGCGGCACAATCGCTTACAATGTTTGCGGCGCCTATGGCTGCAGGTGCGTTATTAACTTTTTTGCCCCTCGAACATATTTTTTTCATAGATGTTTTTACCGCTATCGTTGGCATATCTACAGTATTTTTCTTTGTGCGTGTTTCAAAGGTGCCTAAACAGCGTGAAAGTACTGCCGGCATTAACGCATATATCGATGAAGCAAAAGAAGGTTTGCATTTTATAGCTAGCCAGCCTTGGTTAAAAACTTTGATTACCGCTTCTGCAATATTTGGTATTTTAGCGTCCCCTGCCGCTATGCTAACCCCACTTCAAGTGGCGCGGACTTTTGGCGATGATGTATGGCGCCTAACAGCAATCGAGATCGCCTTTTCCGGTGGCATGGTGGCTGGCGGGGTCCTTATCTCTATATGGACCGGTTTTAAAAATAAAACCCATACAATGATACTTGCCTGGATATTGTTTGGCATAACAACAGTTTTATTTGGCGTAATAGCAAACTTTTGGATATATTTAGGGGTCATGGTCCTTTGCGGCTGTGCGATGCCTTTGTATAATACGCCGTCTATGACGCTAATGCAAACAAAAATCCCGCCGCAATTAATGGGCAGGGTGTTTAGTGTGATTATGGTGGTCAACGGCCTTGCGATGCCTTTATCTATGGCGGTATTTGGCCCGTTAAGCGATACAATGAGAATTGAATTATTATTAATTATTACAGGGGTATTGCAATTATTTGGCGGTTTTGCTTTATCTACCCATAAAGAATTAATCCAAGCAGGCTCTGAGCACCCAATTGAAAACAACCAGCTAGGGCCTTTCGAATAAAATAAATATGGCCGGAAATTCAACCCATAAATGAATTTCCGGCCAATATATTCAATCCCCCCTTCTGGAAAGCGCTGATGAACTTCTTCATACTGCGGTTGACAAGGCCTTAAAATATCTTTTGGAAACCTGGCTTCCCGGGAAAAATTTAAACATAAAGCCATTTTCAGCTGAGAAAGTATACGAATATAACAGATGGCGCTTCAAGTATGGAGATTTGGGTACAAGTTATAGTTAACCAAGCTTAATTCAAAAATATTTATAAAAATAAATATTTGATAACGCAAAACGCCCCCGCTATAAATGGAGGGCGTTTGCTTCTTATTGCTTCAATATAATCAATAACTTCTACTTACTTTTGATAAACCAAAAGCCATACTTAATATTACTGCTACTAAAACTGCGCTCATCACTAAATATTCTATCTTAAAAGTAGGCTCTGCCACCGACTGTCCCATCATCCCGGGGCGCCCGTTCTGGCCACCGCCGCCCATGCCGGGCATGTTATTTTGCATATCCGCAAAGGAATCTATCTGTTCTTGGGTAAGCCCTAATGATAAAAGCTGCCCTTTTGCCTCTTCAGTAAGTTCATTGCCACTTTCCCGGATTATCTC
>JAITVM010000047.1 GCA_031285815.1 Clostridiales bacterium
CGACGAAAGGATAACACGTATACTCCGGGAGCAGAAACTGAAAAAAGTGGATTTTGCCCGTGCGATGGGTATCAGCGCCAATTATGTATCCCTTTTAGCGGCAGGAAAAAAACAAAGGGTCTCTGAGACCCTCGCCAAATTGATTGAAAATACATATGGTTACCGCTACGAGTGGGTGATGACGGGAGTATTACCCATTAATAAGGGCGATGACAGTTTGCATGAGTTGCAGTAGAATACTGTGAGCCAAGCCAATGTACCAGATGGCATTGTATTGGGTTAGTTTCATACGTTGTTAGAATTTGGCAAGCTGGCCTTGCCCGGGGGTCCCCGCGTCAATCTACTTTGCCAGACGACACGGGGTTCTAATTTCTAATTTCATCAAAGGGTTCCCAAGTTCAACAAGGCGGCCGAAAAACTGGGGGATGCCACAGGGGCCAAAGAGATTGTCCCTCATAATTCCGGCCAAACTAGACTTAGGCAAAAAAGTATCCCGATGCATTCTCAACAACACTTTTCAGTACCGGTACTAAAAAATATTTAACATATCATCGTCAATTTTACCATCTAAAGTAAACATAACTAAATAATCCCCAATATGAATATTATCGTACCATATCGGAATTCTAGAAACTAAATGATTATAATTGCAATCGGGCCAATTTCCTAATTCAAGTGAAATTGATGAAATCTGAATATAAAATTTATCCGTATCGTCATTTTTGAAGTACTTGTGGTATTCATCAAAATTCTCATCACGGTATTTTTGTAACGTATCCCAAAACAAAGTTATTGATTTTTTAGGTATATCAAAATCATCAATTTCATTTTTCAATTTAACAATATCCATTAATGCCCAACCCCTCTTGAAAACATATCAAATACAATTGTTCAAACTTCCTTAATTTTAATATCTTTATGGTTCGTGTTGCTGTTTTCATTATTTGAATGTGCTAGGTTCGGGTTTTCTTTTTGCTCTGTTGTTTTTACCCGGTGACCCAGCCTGTTATAAAAATATTCTATTCCCCCGCCATTTTCATTGCTACCTTTTACCAGCCGGTTTACGGCGTCAAAAATATAATCTTTTTCTGTGCCGCTTCCCGATTCTTTTATCAAATCCCCATGGTTGCCATATGTATACGCAGTATTGCCTTCTTGCCCTTATCCCTTTATTAAATTGCCTCTTTCATCAATCATTTCAATAATACCCGTTTATTGAACGACACTTTACACGTTTGCTACGCAGCTTATCATTAGATGAAAATAGCTTTTTAATAGTTTCAGTATATATACATGTCACAGTCGAACTCTGCACCAATACATGATAAAAAATTGATAATCCTCAAGTCTAAATATAACCCAGGTGTAATTTCATTTTCCATATTAATCACAATACTGAACTTATAAAATAATTCAAATTCTTTTTTTAGCTCCAATAACAAATTTGTCTTTCCCTCAAGTATGTCAAGTATTTTATGAATCTGTTTTCCAACATCTAAGGATTCCTCATATTCAATCCTCAATGACCAGCATGTCTCCTTTTTTTACCAGCTATTTCATCGCCAATTTTGTATGTTTCACTTGGAGTTATATCTAGTTTTTTAGTTACTGTTTTTGGTTCAAAAGAAGAGCCTATTATATTAAACTCGACCATTATATTCGTATTTTCCATATCAAAAAATATATTTGACATTCAATCCCTCCCTTTTATATCCTCCCGTAGGTATGCCCATACCTTGTCCACCTTTTTTAAATATCCAAAGTTGCCCATCTACTTTGTCCAGATATACATCATACTGAACAATTGGTGCCTTATTACCCAAGATATCACATAGAGGCCGGAGTGTGTACCACCCGCCTTTGCTTGTTAGGGCTCTGCCCTAATACCTGTTTCTTGATCAACGCTAAAAAATGTCAACTACGTAGCTTGCGCCACTAAATATAGATTAAGATATAAATATATGAGCATAATTAATTGATTTTATCTACTGCTTTTGAATACAAAATAATATAAGCCGCCTTTTTTAATCATTTCGCCATCCCCTACTGCCTTATCATACTCTTTTTGAATATATTTTATCTCATAGACATTACTAACTTTTTTGTTTTCCTTTAAATAACATTGTAACTTCCAGGGATCAATACAGCACCACATATCACCAATACCAAAGTCCCAATCTATAATAATATTATCATTGCTTAACTTACATCCAATACCATGAAACATATACTTGTGTTCTCCATTAAAATAAAATTCACCTATCTGTTTTTTTAGCCCATATCTTAATAATTCTTTTTTAGAATTTATTTTTAGACCGCTTAACATAATTAGACAAATTTCTTCAACTGAATTAATGTATTGAATACTTAGTTGTTTTAATTGCTCATCCATTTAAACTCCTCCACCTATCCACTCAGTGATAAGGGTGATGGGCTAAACCTTGGCCAATTAGCTCCAGCAACAGTATCCAGCATACCAAGGTTCCCATTTAATGAAGCCCTTTCGATACTACTAGATACTGCTACTTGATGCCCAAGTAAATTTTCAACATGGTTATAGGAGCTTGTATTACTGTAGCAGGCTACAACTATTCCTCGAATTAAAATGTAAGTTCTAGCCTCTTGCTGCCCTTGGCTACCCTTATCCTACTGGCGTAAAAGCTCCCTTTTTCCACCCATTGCATTGTGCCCCGTCTTCCGACTATGTCCCTTATAGATTTTGTGTTTATGTCCACATGCCCAAGCAATCCTATCTTGTTCACAGGGTTGTTGCTTGTGTACTGGTATAAGTTTTGTTTTATATTTTCACTTGGGTTCTCCGGGGTTTATGGCCCGTATAATTTTTGATCTTTTCAAGCGGCGATAAATTTATATCATACCGCCCTGTGTTTTCAGGCTTGCCCTGTCATCATCCGCCCTTATCAAGCCATATTCATTTTCATATAGCCTTCCAGGTTTGTGCCTTTATGGTTCGTATTGCTATTTTTATTATTTGCGTGCACAAGGTTTGGGTTTTCTTTTTGCTCTATTGTTTTACCCGGTGACCCAGCCTGTTATAAAAATATTCTATTCCCCCACCATTTTCATTGCTACCTTTTACCAGCCGGTTTGTTGGCGTCAAAAACATAATCTTTTTCTGTGCCGCTTCCGGATTCTTTTATTTTGAGTTTTCTCAGATTTCCTACAGCTGATTCGGAAATATCACATAGAAAAAGAGGGCAACAAAAAGAAATTTAGCCCCCTTTGTACCCTCTTGGCTGTACCTATTTTAGCATATACTCACATTATAACTGGTATCCCTATGCTTCGTAAAGTGTAATTGCCAAACCATCTTCACCTATAAGGCCTTCGCCATATTCCACTATTATATTTCTGTCTGGCAATATATCCTTTACTCTCCTTGACCAGTTATAAACTAAAAGTTCTCCAAATTGCACCAAAATTTTTTCATTTTCAATAGAGGCATTATATTTGCCTAAGAAAAAGTCGCCAAAACCCCAGCTGTTTACCCATCGTTCTATTTTCTTTTTATCGTTACTATGTTGAGCACTCAGCCGCTGAAGTTTATCAAGTGCTTCTACACCCGTTGCATTAAAAAAATCAGCGATAAACACATGCCCTTTAACATCAATAATATCTGGGCATAAAACATATCCAACAGAAATAAAATCATCAATAAAATTACTATTAGATGAATGGTTAAAAAGTGAGGTACCTCTTTGTGCTTCAAATTCAGAAAAAATTTCACTACTGACTACGCTTCTATAAACATTAATATTTTGCACTTAGAACCACCATCCAAACATAGATTTTATAAAATTTAGTGCAGCGCCATCCAGTTTGAACATACTGTAAAACTCTTGTCCCGCTGAATTAGTATTAATCTGTAAGCCTTTGTCTCTGACTGGGCCTATATCGTAAATCAACTTCCCTTGGGAGCCATAAATTAGTGCATAACCTCCACTTGTAGTATAATAACTATTGGAAAGCTTGTCAGCAGCCTGTTGCTACCAGAGCGTCCAGCATCCACCACACCATCATTTTTTAACCTATTAAATTGATTAGCATTTAGTTAAGACGTTCTTGTTGCACCTCTGTTAAATGCCTTCCCCACACCGCCAGAACCATTTGCCACAGTTTTATATAAATTTACCTGAACCATCTCCAAAGCCCTTAGGCGCCTTAGAAACTGTTTAGAATCTTTTTAACAAAAAGAGCCACAAAAGAGAAAACAACCATTTGTAAGGAAGTAGTGAGCTTACGTTCAGCGTTTTTCCATAGTCTGCGGCATTTGTCGAGCCAACTAAACGTCCGTTCAACAACCCAACG
>JAITVM010000066.1 GCA_031285815.1 Clostridiales bacterium
TAGAAGGTTTTTTCCGCGGCCGTGACAAAACTATTTTTGATATAAAAATGGCTAAAGAGTTTTTAAATAATGATTATGAATTAACGGAAAACTCTTTAGATAAATCCGGGCTTAAAAAATTTGAATTATATGAGTTCTTTGAAGATTTTTTAAATAATGGGGAACCCGCTAGGCTATATGCTTATGAAAATAAGAATAATGTCGATACTCTATTATCCGAAAAATTTAAATTCCCTAAGGCCGGCAAAGGCATTTTGTCTTTCCTCGCCAAAAATGGTATAGAAATTAATAAAGGCAATATAAATGCCGCTTCGGAATATTTAGAAAACCCTGAAGCCCTTAGCCAATACTTTAATGAAATAGAGGGTTTTGCCAGCAAAATTGATAATGAAAACATATTAAGCGGCAATTATTTAGGGCAGCTATATTCTAAAATTGATTTTAGCACAGAAGGCATTAATATTACACAAAAAATTAAAAATATGTCTAATTTGCAAAACCAGTTAGAAGCAAAAAACATCCCGGTTAATATAGGCGGGAAAATAACCAGCTTAAATATGCTGATACTTGGCGGAATTGAAGGGAAAGAAGAAATAGACGTTTTAATGGGTATTGAAACTAAAAATTTGGGCTTGGTTAAATTCACTATGAATATAAAAAATAACGAAATAAGTTTAAATATACAAAACCAACGCGCATTGGCAATACTTGAGCAAAATAAAGATTTATTAAGTTTTGAGGGCACCGTCTTTACTCTAAATAATATTAATTTTGTTGAGCCCTGACGCGCGTTTTTAAATAAAATACCGCTATAGGCATGAATGCTTATAGCGGGCTATTTTAACGTTTTTACATATTTCGCTGTTTTAAGTATGGCAAGGCTTGGCGTTTTGCAAGCGGTAAAGGCCTATACTAAACAAATTTGTTCTACCATAAGGGGGCAGTTTATTATCAACCAAATATCGGATCTGGAAAAAGTAGTACAAGTAATTTTAAATTATTTAGAGCAGTGCGAAAAAAAGAATAATTTGACGGAAGGCGGGCAAAATAATTGAGAATCGCAAATAATATATCTGCTTTGCAGTCTTCGGCCAAGTTAAAAAAGGTAAGCTCAGCACTTTTGAATTCCAGTGCACGCTTAAGTAGCGGGGTGTCAATAAGTTCTTCAAAAGATGGCCCCGCCTCCCTCAGCATTGCTAATAAAATAAAAAACCAATTAAAGGGTATTGAGATGGCCAACCGGAATACCTTAGATGGCATCTCTATGATCCAAACCGCAGAGGGCGCTTTATCCACCATGCATAGCATTGTGAAAAGGATGCGTGAATTGGCAGTCCAGTCGGCTAATGATACAAACTCTTTAGAAGAAAGGGAAAAGATCCAATTAGAAATTGATTCCCTTAAAGAAGAGCTTGATAGTGCGGCAGGCAAAACAGAATTTAATGGGATAAAATTATTAAAACCTGTTATTTCCGGTGATGGCAGCAATATTTTAAAAGTCCAAGCCGGTCAAGATAGCTTGATGGAAATGGATATAGAATTAGAACGGGTAGATTCCACTACACTCGGGTTATCGGGGCTTGATTATACAAGCCGGGCCGGGTCTAGTAGCGCCCTAGATGTATGTGACAATGCAATAAGCATGCTATCAGAGATACGTGGCAAATTTGGGGCATATGAAAACCGGCTTTCAATGAATAGCTCAAACCTGGGCTCCTTTGCGGAAAATACACAACAGACGCTTAGCCGCATTGTGGACACCGACATGGCACGCGAAATGGTTTCTTATTCTCAAAACAGTATAATATCCCAAGCCGCAACATCTATTTTATCTCAAGCAAACCAACGGGCACAGCAAATTTTGCAGCTGCTTAATTAATTACATACATAAAAATGTTTTGTTAGTTATTACATATTTTATTAATAAAAGCCTAAGGCGGTAATAAAATATCTTGATTCTAAAGCTAATTTTATCTAGCTTCTAAAGAACAAAAAAATACATATGGTGGTGAAAAATTTGAATTACTTAAAAGAGAATTATGTGGAGCGCATAAAAAACGCAAGCCCTATTCAATTAATTTTAATTACATTTGAACTCACAATTGTCAATTTGGAAGACGCAAAACAGAGCACTGATGATAGTGAAAAATTTGAAAGCCATATCCGGAAATCGCAAGAATTTTTAATGCAGCTTATGTCTTCTTTAGATATGGGCTACAAAATTTCAAGCCATTTATTAAGCATATATTTATATGTTAATAAATTATTGCACGAGGCTTATTTTAGTAAGGATATTAAAAATATTGACGATTGTATAGAAATGCTAAAATCATTGCTTTCGTCTTTTGAGTTTGCCGAGAGGGCTGAAGTTTCAGATAATTATACTTTAGGCTCAAATATCCACGCTGGGTATACTTATAAAAACGGGGCGATAGAAGAGTTGTTTTTTGAACCCCCAAATAGCGGGTTCAAAGCGTAGCTGTAAAAACACAGAAGCTAATTGGGTAAAATAACCCCTTTGGCTTCTGGCTGCAGCTTTCTTTATATGAAAGCCCTCCATAATTATTTTAATATATTGCCTTTTATAGGGAATATATTTTTTATTTGTGGACTATATTTATAATAAATATAGTAAGGGGGTTTTTTTATGGATTCATCTGACATGATTAAGTATATGATTATTTTTTGTGTTGCTTTTATGCTTATATTAGCTATGCAAAAACCACTCACATATATGCTTAAGGTTACTATCAATGGTTTATTTGGCGCACTCGGGATGTTTATTGCAAACTCGCTTTTAGCTGGGCTCAATTTATTTGTCGGGATAAATTTCTTAACAATATTTGCAGTGGGCCTACTCGGTTTGCCCGGCTTTATTTCTTTATATATTATTAATTTTATGTTAAAATAATAATATCCATAATTTTTGCAAAAAAACACTTAGCCCTAAATTTTATTCCATACAAACGAAAGCCCGCATTTTGTACCGCGGGCATTTTCTGCTTATTAGTATAAAGCAAGCTCTAACCCGCTATATTTTCCCATATGAAAGGCGCATCATCCCACCACTTCAGAAGTGGGGGGCGCCGCATTGTAACGAAAAGGGGATGTTTATTTGTTTTTTAAAAATTTAATATTCAACCTGATGCAGGGCGGTTATAAAGTTTTTAACCCCAATTATAATTTTGATTTAGAAACAATACCATCTTTGCACCTGTATAAAATAGAGAATGGCAGCTTTGTTTTTTTACGTGTAGTAAAAGGGGCTGAAACCGGGCAGGATGAATTTGCATCACAAACAGAAAGTATAATGGAATACTTGGATGAATCGGTTAAGCCTGACTTTAAAAATATTTTTTTTGTAACATTAATTATTTCTGGCAATAGTATAGGCGCCCTGGATAAATACTCTATTACAACAGAAGAATTTAATTCTCAAGAAATTTATCCAATCTATTGGGTTATAGATACTGAAACAAAAAAATTAATATCCGAAAAAAACCAGCCTTCCAGGCTATTTGATTTGGACAAGCTTATCACCGGCTCTTTTGAATATAAATCTATATTAGGGGCTGCCGCGCCAAATACATCAGCGTTTCAAAGCCTTGTTAATGAGTATTCCCCAAATCAAGAAAAAAAATTGGAGCCTTCTGTTACTTATGTATTAATCGCATTAAATGTTTTATATTTTGCCCTTATGGAACTAAACGGCGGCACTGTTTTGAATAGCAACCTATTAAAATTTGGCGCATTTAGCACCCCTTTAGTAACCTCAGGCGAATATTTCCGGGTATTGGCTTCTTGCTTCATACATATCGGGTACACCCATTTGATTTATAATATGATGGCGCTCTATATATTCGGCAATATTTGCGAAAAGCAATTGGGGCATGCTCTATATTTATTGGTTTAATTAGTAGCCGGTTTAGCGGGCAACCTTGCAACAGCTTTATTTTTACAGCCTGATATCATTTCTGCAGGGGCGTCCGGTTGCTTGTATGGGGTAATAGGGTGTATTGGCGGGCTCGCTTTTATTTCACGCAGCAGCATCCATGGGCTCTCGTTCTATAGTTTTGCCGTATATATTGCGCTAACCGTTTTTAGCGGCTTGATTGATCCCCGGATGAATAACGCCGCCCATATTGGCGGCGCCCTTGCTGGTTTTATCTGTGGGGTTATTATAGCGTATATTAAGAAAAAAAATATTGAACGCGCAACTGCATAAATAAAGTGTTTATACAAGGCCAACAATGGCTTATATAATTATCAAAAAAAGTTTGAGGCTGGAGTTCCCTGTATTAGCAGGTAGCCAAGATTTTTTTGAAAGTTGGCTAAAAACGCCTTGATCCAACCAATGGTTATTGGAGGTGGCAAAACATTAAATCAAACACTATTTACGTCTATAAAATCCCTAAATATGATGTAGCCCATGATTTAAGGGCATACTCAGAAACTTCGCTTGAACCGTAATAATATATGTATAGCCGCTTATAGAATTTTGTTACATTAAGCGGCTTTTTTAGTTTTTTACATGACAGCCAGGATTCTGTGGCGTTTTACAAAATGAAAGGGTTAACAATTAGAATTGAAACAATTTACATAAATTCAATATCACGGGTGTACATGCACATAATACCAGGAGGCAATCCATGAAGAAAACGGTATATCTTATTT
>JAITVM010000120.1 GCA_031285815.1 Clostridiales bacterium
AAGTATTTCAATTATGTCTAAATTTTCGTACTTGGGTTTTATTTCGCCGTTTAACATTTTATTATGGTCAGATATATCGTTTAGTAATTTCATAACCCTGAACCAATTTCGTTTTAACACATTTAGTGTATCGGCGACTTCCTCTGAAATGTCCTGGGTTTCTTCCAGGACCTGTATTTTAGTATACATTATTGTTAACGGGATCTTCATATCATGGATAACTTTTTCCAGCGGGTTAAATAACGCATCCTTATCTTGGGTTCCGTGCCTTAAATTGCTCAAAGCGCCACTTCCTTTCCCAAGTTTTTGTATAAATTTACTATATTAATGCATTTATAAATTTAATAAAATCTCCACCTGCCCAACTTTCTATAATTCTTGTTTCTTATACAAATATTTAATAGTATTTATTTTACGGAGGGCCTTATGTCCAATAGAATAATTATCACTACAGAAAACGGTGATGAACAAATTGCTTTAAATGAAATAAAAAAAATTTCCCCTAAACCGAAAAATGTTTCATACCTTGCCAAAGGCATAACCCTTGTGGAGCTTGATGAGCTATATTCTGATTTTATTAAAAAGGTTAATAATTATAACCTCATCTTTATACGTCATATAATACCAATTATAACTGACGCCAAATTGACTTATGATAACATTATAGAACAAACTCTCCACATAGTAAATGATAATCTCTGTTTTTTAGATAAAAACCTTAAATTTTCGATTCAAACCAGGATTGTAAACCCCCACATTACGCTTAAGCCATTTGATATAAACACTTTCATATCCGACAAATTAATAGGCAGTTATGAAATGGACGTAAAAAACCCAGAGCAAATTATTTCAATTTTAGTCTGCACTGATACAATATATATCGGAATATCTCTAAAAAAAGATAATTTGTCATCTTGGCCTGGCGGAAACATCCGTTTCGAAAAAAAAGAAAATTTTATTTCCCGTGCCGAATTCAAATTACTAGAGGCTATCCAAACATTCGGGCTAGAGCTTAAAGGCAATGCTTTAGACCTAGGGGCGGCACCTGGCGGCTGGACTAAAATTTTATCAGGCTACTGCAACTCAGTAACCGCCGTTGACCCAGCCGGCCTGCACGAATCTTTATATCAAAGCCCTAATATCATCCATAAAAAAATGACCGCCCAAGAATTTTTCCGTAGTGCTACAGGCAAATATGATGTAATCTGCAATGACATGAAAATGGATACAAATGAATCCATTGATATAATGGCCAATGCCGAAAAACTTTTATCGAAAAATAATTTATGTATCATGACATTAAAGCTCCCTGCCTCTAAACAGCAAAGCAGGGCAACACGGTCAATAGAAACCCTTGAGAAATATTTTAATATATTGCATGCCCGCAAGCTATTCCACAACCGCAACGAGGTTACTGTAGCCTTTAATAAAAAAAATTAAAAGCCAGGGCAGCAAGCAAATATGTTTGTTTGCTGCCTTAGCCCTATATTCACATATTAGACTTGGATTTTGGCTGGGCTATTAAAGCCGCTATAAAGCTAAATAATATAGCTGCCGTTATCCCACCGGCTGCCGCCTTTATGCCGCCTGTTAAAATTCCAGATATGCCTTTTTCATCAATTTCTTTTTTGACGCCCTCGGCAACTAAATTCCCAAACCCGGGTAAAGGCACAGTAGCCCCAGCCCCAGCAAAATCAACTAATTTACCGTATACCCCAAGCCCGCCTAATATACAGCCCGCAACAACAAACATAACTAAAATCCTGGCCGGGGTAAGCTTAGTTTTATCAATTAAAATTTGGCCTATTACACAAATGCACCCGCCAACCAAAAAAGCTTTTAAATATTCCATAATTAAAATCCGCTCCTTAACCCCGATATTTATAAATTTTCAATAGCAACTGCGTGGGCAATGCTAGGTATTGTTTCATTTTGCAAAACAGAGGTCGGGCTTAGCAACGCGCCGGTTGGCACCAGTAAGATTTTATTTAAACTTTTCCCCTTTAGCAGTTCAAACAAATAGCCCGAAAAAGTAACTGCCGAGCATGCACACCCGCTACCGCCGTTGTGGGTATCCTGTTTATCCCGGTCAAATATTTTTATGCCACAGTCGGAAATTTTTTTATTAATGCCGATACCTTTTTCGCCAAGGAGCTTAATCAATAATTCAATACCAATATACCCAAGGTCCCCGGTAATAATTAAATCATAATAATCAGCTGTAACCCCAAGGTCTTTTAAATGGGTGTAAATTGTATCGGAAGCCGCCGGGGCCATAGCCGCGCCCATATTATTCTGGTCCTTAATCCCCATATCTATTATCCGCCCGGTAGTTACCGAGGTAATAAAAGGCCCATGCCCCCCCTTATCAAGTAAAGCGCAGCCATCACCAGTTACTGTCCAGCTTGATGTCGGAGGCCGCTGCGACCCGGCTTCCATCGGGAGCCTAAATTGCTTCTCAGCCGAACCAAAATGGCTAGAAGCGCTTACTATAACCCTGTTTGCAAACCCTCCGTCAATAACCATGGCACCAAGCCCTAAGCCTTCACCAAAACTTGAACAAGCCCCATATATCCCAAAATAATTAATGTCGATGCCCCTAAAGCCAAAAGTGCTGCCTGCAGTTTGGTTTAACAAGTCGCCAGCGAAAACATAATCTATATCCTTCGTTGACAGCCCTGATTTCTGTAAAAGTAAATTTACAGTATCGTTGACAATTTTGCTTTCAGCTTGTTCCCAGCTTCCTTGCCCAACCAGCTCATCGCCAAGTATTTTGTCAAAATATTCTGATAGCGGGCCTTCGCCTTCTTTTGGGCCCACAATTGAGGCTGCGTTTGAAATACAAACAGGGCTTCCAAATTTAACAGTTGACCTCCCAATTTTTTTACCCAAATCAAAACCCTCCTAGGCTTTCATGATGTGCTTTAGTACACAGCTACTTTGCAAAACTGGTATATTTGTAAATATAGTATATTACCCCAACAATAACTGACGAAACAGTAGAATAAACAATAACAGGCCCGGCCAAAACAAACATTTTTGCAGCCATGCCCAAAACTATGCCCTCTTTTTTAAATTCTAAAGCAGAAGCACAAACAGAATTTGCAAACCCGGTTATTGGGACGGAAGTACCTGCGCCGGCGTACTTTGCTATCTGTTCAAAAAACCCAAAAGAAGTCAAGATAACTGTCAATAAAATAATAGCTGAAGAAGTATATAATGAAGCGGTGCCCTTATCCAGCCCCAAGCTTTTTAAATAATTAGAAATCAATTGCCCCATAACACATATTGAACCACCAACCCAAAAGGCTTTTAGGCAATCAGATAAAACATTGCTTTTTGGCGAGGCTTTGTCAACAATATTTTTATACCGCTCTTTTTCGCTATTGCTAATCAAACATTCCACCTCTAATCAATTTTAATAAAACCCCGGCACTAAGTAATACAAAAGGCTGCCTACCATTTTCCCAACACTAATGGCTAAAATTAAATATGCGACCCTTTGTTTTACTTTTGCCCTCCTAGACAAAATTGGGATTACATCCAGCACCTCTGCTAGCGAAACAGCCAAGCAGCCAACAAAAACCCCCTGGGCAAAACCTATAAGTGCCATTAATACGTTGCCCACTATTAAACTAAACTTAAAAAACTCATATGTGCCGCCAAATATACCGCCTAACATAATTATGTTTTCATAAAACCTTATCTTCTGGGCAGTTTTTGTTTTGGCCGCTAGGCGTGGGACAATACCTATCATCGATATAAAAGCAATAACTGCTGTCGCTATAACTAAACCGGTACTAAGCCCGATAATTATTAAAACTGCCCCCTTAATAGCTTGCATTTTCATTTTCCTTGGCATTTATAGAATTTATGATAGATTTTGTCGCTTCTTCCTCATAAGAGTTAAGTTCTATTTCAATAGGGGTTGGGTCATCTGTAAACTTCTTACTAAAAAAATGGTTAAAAAAAACCATTATCCCAAAACATAAACCTATCGAATAGGAAACTGTCATAAGGGCTGGCCTGTCTGTCTCAATCCCCAAAAAAATCCTATAGTAGTTCCTAAAAACCTTAAGCATCTGCGCTTCTGATTGAAAGGACATAATAGCAGATGATGAGCCTATAAACAAAACTACAGAAATAAAAAAAATCTTAGCTGCTTCAACAAATTTATTAATTTTTTTAATCTCCGGCTTATAATCAATTAATACTTCTTGTTCGCCTATAATATTTACTTTGCTGTCAGGAACGGCTTGAATTATTTTATCAACTATATCAGCAGCTGAAATAACATAAACCTGCTTTAGTTTCCCATTTATTTTTTTTATTTCTAATTGCGCCAGTTTATTTTTAAGCTCTATAGGGCATACAATATCTGCAATTTCTTTTAATGTAATGCTACTTTTATTATGCAGTTCTGATTTTTTCATCGGTTGAATATAAACATCCATGCAAACAACCCCCATTTTCTACAAAAATCCCATTATACTTCTTATCCCTTTGCCCACTATAATAAAAAACCATGCCTATTAAAACCACAAGCATAATTAGTATGAATACTGAGGCAATGATATTAAGCCTTAGCTTTTGCACCATAAAAAACACCTTCTTTTGTTTTAAACAAGAATTCGGCAAACTTTATAAAAACGAATCCAGTTATTTATATTTTTGCTTCTAAACAATCTATTTATACAGTAACATTTTTCATTTTTTAAATTTATTATCTTCTATACTTTATCAAGATAAAGCCCTTTACATATCTGAGTTCATTTGTTAAAATCATATAAAATAAAAAATCCTGTCTTATTTTATATTTTAGTATAAATATAAAATTAAGAAGGCTACGAGGTGACCTATATGAAACAAAGCTGGGCGCGGAAAAATACAAAATCTATTATTGCAATAGCCGCCCTAGCCCTTTTTATTATTTTGGGGCTAATCAGTAATAAAAACGGGGACGGCAGCAATTTTACACAAACATTTTGGGCGCTTATACCACCGGTAATCGCTATCGGGCTTGCCCTGCTCACAAGGGAAGTCTACAGCTCGTTATTTGCAGGCATCCTATCTGGGGCATTACTATACACTGGGTTTAATTTAGAAAAAACAGTAAATGTTATTTTTACTGATGGAATTATAGCAAAATTAGCTGATACTTGGAATATTGGTATATTAATTTTTTTAGTTATTTTGGGCATACTTGTCACACTCATTAACAAAGCCGGCGGCTCTGCCGCATATGGCAAATGGGCTTCGGAAAAAATAAAATCTAGGAGAGGGGCGCTTTTAGCAACTACTGCCTTAGGTATATTAATTTTCGTTGATGATTATTTTAACTGCCTTACTGTTGGGAGCGTTATGCGCCCTGTTACGGACAAGCATAAGGTTTCCCGTGCAAAGCTGGCTTATTTAATCGATTCAACTGCGGCCCCTGTTTGTATCATCGCACCTATCTCCTCATGGGCAGCTGCTGTCGCTGGTGTTGTAGACAACACTGATGGCTTGGCTCTATTCATTAGGGCAATACCATATAATTTCTATGCCCTGCTCACTATTGTAATGATGGTTACACTCGCCATCCTAAATTTAGATTTTGGTTCGATGAGGGTACATGAAGAAAACGCTATCAATAAAAATGACCTATATACAACAACTGACGCTACTTATCAAAATTTTGAAACAGAAAGCAGTAGCGGCAAGGGCGGGATCATAGACCTAGTTTTGCCTGTAGTTGTACTTATATTTT
Organism: Clostridiales bacterium; assembly: GCA_031285815.1. Classification (GTDB taxonomy): domain Bacteria; phylum Bacillota; class Clostridia; order Lachnospirales; family JAITVM01; genus JAITVM01. The sequence continues at coordinate 5,750 of JAITVM010000120.1, forward strand.
CTTGTGTTGTTGGGTTAATTTATACCGGCGGTTTTTTTAGCGGTACTTCTTTTATTGATGCTTTTGCTGCATGCGACGCTTCCCTAGGGCTTACCCTCGGCTCTTTTATTGCTTTAATATTTACCTTCTGCTTTTTTATATTCAGAAGGGTGCTGACCTTCAAAGAATTTAGCGACTCTGTGCCAAAAGGGTTTATAGCAATGGTCCCGGCTATATTAATACTTATATTTGCTTGGACATTAAGCAGCATGACCGGCCTTTTAGGCGCAGCTGAATACGTCAGTGGTTTGATGGAATCTAGCGCAGCGGGTTTTAGTTATTTTCTGCCGGCTATTATCTTTTTAACAGCTTGCGGCTTAAGTTTTGCAACAGGTACATCTTGGGGTACATTTGGCATACTTCTGCCAATCGTTGTAAAAATTATAGACCCTGGTTCAGAATTATTAATAATTTCTATTTCTGCTTGTTTAGCCGGCGCTGTTTGCGGGGACCACTGCTCGCCAATTTCTGATACAACTATTATGTCTTCTACCGGCGCCCAGTGCGACCATATTAACCATGTGTCTACACAATTGCCATATGCACTATTTACGGCGGCAGTTTCTTTTATTATGTATATAATATCCGGGTTTGTCCAAAATGCTTTTATTGTTTTACCCCTGGGGGTATGCCTAATAGTTGGCCTTCTTATCGGTATAAAATCCCTACGCCCTAAAAGCGCATATAACCGCAAGGCAACCCAGTAAGCGGCTTATACTACTGTACCGGAAAAGTGCGCGCTTCCCCCACTTTCCCTTCAAACAAAATGCATGGCTATAAATAAGTTCAAAAAAAGAGCCGGCGCTAAACCGGCTCAAATTTTTATTTACCAAGAAATTTATCAAAAAAACCTTTTTTACTATAATTATAGTCATCGCCCATCTCTTCGGAAAAAGCCAAAAGCGCTGAGCGTTGTTTATCGGTAATGCTAGTTGGTACACTCACTTTAAGGGTAACAATCAAATCGCCAACTATCTTTTCGTTACGCACATTCGGCATGCCTTTGCCCCGCATGGAAAAAACTGTACCTGTCTGTGTGCCTGCTTTGATTGTATATTTTTCTTCAGACGCCATAGTAGGGATAGTAATATCGCCCCCTAAAGTAGCCTGGACAAATGAAATCGGAATTTCTAAATATAGGTTGCTTTCACGCCTGGTAAAAAGTTTATGCGGCATGACTGTAACGGTTATGACCATATCGCCATTAGGCCCGCCCTTTTCACCTGGGTCGCCCTTCCCTTGCAACACAATACTCTGGCCGTTATCAATCCCTTTAGGGATTGTAATATTAAGGCTTTTATTTCGCCGCACCTTGCCTTTGCCAAAACATGTAGGGCACTTCTCTTTAATAATCTTGCCTTGGCCGTTACATACGCGGCAAGTCCTCACTTGCGTAACGGTACCAAATACCGTCTGCTGCAAAATCCTCTCTTGGCCAGTACCGTTACAATGTTTACAGTTTTCTGCAACCGTCCCCGGTTTGGCGCCAGTGCCATTGCATGTATCGCATGTCTCCATAAGCCCGACTTGAATTTCTTTCTTTGTACCATGATAAGACTCTTCAAAGGCAATAGTTATATTTACATGGGTATCCGAGCCCCGGCGGGCTGCAGTCCTTCTAGTTGT
>JAITVM010000129.1 GCA_031285815.1 Clostridiales bacterium
ATTAATTTTAGGCCAACTTAGCATAGATAAAATATATTAAATTAATATTTTTAAAGCCATAGTTTTGAAAATAGGGAACCGCCAGGGTATGAAGTAATCTTCAGCAATGGCGGTTTTTCAGTTGCCATTAATTTTGCTGTTGACTTTCCCCCTACAGGAACATATATACTTACCTTATCCGGATCAGATATTTGTAATATGTTGAATATTGGAGGTAGAAAGATGCTGCCTATAGGTGAATTTTCGAAAATAAGCAATGTTACTGCCAAAACATTAAGGTATTACGACGAAATTAATTTACTTAAGCCTGTCCATGTTAAGAATAACGGTTACCGTTATTATAGCGTCGGGCAGCTTAAAGACATCCTGTTGATAAATAAATTAAAAATGTATTGCTTTTCTCTAGAAGAAATTGCTGAAGTATTAGGGAGCCCTTATGACGACTCACATTTACATGGGCTGATTAAAGCTAAACAACAAAGCATTCAGGAAAAAGTAGAGGGTTACCAATATATTTTAAAGCAATTGGGTAAAGATATTTCAAATTTGGAAAGGGGAATTCATATAATGGCATATTTGGACGATATAGAGGTAAAAATGGTAGAATTGCAAAATAACAATGTCCTTTTCTTTAGGCAAAAAATGAGTGTTCAGGATTTTGGCAAATATATGGGCAAACTATTTGAAACAGCAGCGAAAAGGGGCCTTACAATTACAGGCCCACCAATGACAATTTATCATGATGAAGAGTTTAACCCTGCAGATAGCGATATAGAAGTTGCATTGCCTGTTAAGGAAGTTGAAAAAGGGACACGTGCGTTTGAAGGCGGGCTTTTCGCGATGTCAACATTAAAAGGCCCTTATCAGGGGCTTACGTCTGTATATACGAAACTAGAGCAGTGGTTGGAGGACGAAGGGTATAAAATGAATGGCGAGCCATTTGAAATTTATTTGACAGACCCAAATACAGGGCTACCGCCGGAGGAATATGTGACAGAGGTGTATTTTCCGATAAAAAAATAACCCGTGTTGTATAATTTAATAGTAGGCATTATTAATGCCCGCCCAACTTTTAGAAAAACTGTTGGGCGGGCATAACGTTTTTTATGGCCTGGGCAATTACATTTTGCGTTTGCAGGGCTGCACTAAAGGTTATACTAAGATAACCGCAACTTCAAAATATCCCATAATTGCAAAACGTATTACATTCGTATATAGGCCTTTATTTATAACAATAGCCAGTGGGTGCCTTGTAAAGGGGTCAAAAATCCGAATACTCATCTGAATCTAGTGTACTGGATAATTTATCACCCAAAAAAACTTGCATAAGCGCATAAGCGCTTAACATCCGTTTGTCACTGTCATTTGGCGGGATTGGGGTATCATCATTTGCGTGCCCCCCATCAAAATCATTAGTGCCGGATTTATATTGGGCCTTATTGCCATCGGCATTAAGGATATGGCTTAATGCAAGCTCTTCCATCGCGATGGATGAAACGATCCTGTTGATAGCCTCTTCGCGTTTATTAGCCATGTTGGAAGATGGCTCAGGCACCGATATTACTATTTCTAAAGGGCCACCAGCAGTACTAATGCCTTGGCTGTTGGCCACGGAGGTTGCCAGCGTTAAGCTGCCCAAGGTAATCATGGCATTACCTCCCCCGTAGCTGCTTTATGAATACCGAAGCTGGTGGTAGCTGTGCCACCATTAGCAGCGATATCATCAGTTAAGCTGAATGTTAATGTACCGGTAGAAGGGTCATAAGCAGTATTTGCCCCAAGGGTAGTATCAGATCTAATAGTCCCCTCGGCATACTCTGCAAGATTGCTATCGATACCGGTAATTGTTACGTTAAGTGGGGCTGTAAATAAAACAGCCTCCTTATTAGTTATATCTACTGTAAGCGTCAATATGCCGCCTGTACTATAATCAGCCCAATCAGTTTTGTCGGCAGAAATGGTAGCAGAAACAGCAGCTGTGCCGCCATCAAGCGTTTTGGGCGTTGTATTAATAGTTTCAGGAGCTCCGGAAATACCACCCTCTATACTTACGGATGGCTGCAATGCTTGAATAGCCATTTTATTCTCTCCTTTGAATAATTTTGTAATGATCATTACATTATATAATATTCACCTAGGACAAATTTGTGTATAAATTTTTTGGGGTATAATACAAATGGTTTAGGGGGGCATATATTTTTACTTTTATTTTATGCTTGCCCACCTATTAAGTTTATGATAAACAGCGGGTTATTTGCCGGTTATAAAAAATTTTATAATAGACAGGGCTTCCCGGGAATAATTATATGGCATATAAATTGGCTCTGTATCTGCGTGGTAATGTGTTGCACTGAAGCCCAGCTTTTTTGCAATCAATTGGGACCTATATATATGGAAGTCATTTGTTATTATGGCAGCTTTATAGCTATCATTAAAAATATTTTTTAAAATATTTTGTGAATATAATAAGTTTTCATATGTTGAAGTTGAGGCTTCCTCTTTTATTATTTTCCCTATTGGGGTGCCTTTGTTAACTAAATATGTTTCCATAGCAAGTGCTTCTGTGATATCCTCGTTAGGGCCTTGGCCCCCGGATACAACAATTAAGGCATTTGGGTTTTTTGTATGGTATTCAAAAGCAGCATCCAGCCTATTAGCAAGATGGTTTGACACCTTTGTTCCTTTAACCGCGCAGCCAAGTACAATTACAACATCCTCATCAAACGTAGCGTTATCGTTTTTTCCATATAAGCCAATAGATATAAGCGTAGCCGAAGAAAAAATTAAAATGGAAATAACTATACATAAAACTATTTTCGTTTCTTTTCTCATTAAAAAAACCCCCACTGTAGATTTAGTTATTGCTAATATATTATAATAATACGTTTAAGCCAATGGATTAGTCTATATTATATCAAATAGCGCAAAAATACCCCCGTCAGGCGGGGGCATTCACATGTGGTTAAGTTGTTTGAATCTCGAAAGTAATAATTTTTTGTTTCGGCATATCTATACTGAATGAATTTTGGTATACCGCTATATCCCCAAGCCTATTTTCGTTAAGCATACACTGCCATGCTTTTGTTATATTAAAGCCTGCGTTAATTTCTGTATGCTGGGTTTCGTTTGTTGGGTTATATAGCCTCAAAATTATATTCTTTCCGTTTTCGGCAGGCTTGAATGCAGAAATAACAGTATTAGGGTTTGTTATGCTTAAAAAGCTGCAGCTAAGCGGCAGGCCGCCAGCGGCGCCGGCATTCCCGCAAAGCTGGTAGCATAGCGGCAATGTGGCATGGCTTTGTGCTTCACGGTAAACTAAAGCATCAGCCCAGTTGCCGCTGTGGGGGTAAATGGCATAAGAAAACTCCATGCCCCTTTGTAGCTGGCTGCCTTCTTGTGATTCAAAACGCCCGACTGCTTCCCACCAGGTAACTATTGTGCCACCCATTGCGCGGAAAAGCGTAAGGTATAATGTATTATCCTCATCATTAGCCAGTTCATATTCGGTGAAGCAGTTGCTCAAAAAAGCCAGCCCTTTTTGATTGCCATTTATATCTACAAAATCTTGCATGGGCAAGGTCTGCATTTCTGGCCAATAGCTGCCATCTGGGGCTTGCTGGTTAACCCGCGGCCGGCTGTCAACAGTAAAATGCCCTGCCGCGTTTGCAGTATCAGTTTTAATGCCGGTAGGCAAAGCTAAGCGCAAGCGGTGGTTTTTCACATTATTATTTACCCTGGTCGTTACTTCCAGCCGCTTTGAACCGCGGCTTAATGTGAAACGTGAAATTATTTTTAATACGGTTTCTGGGCCGCTCCGGCATGATGGGCCGCGTACGCCATAATCCGGCTCCTCTGCGCTTTCGGGGAGCACCATAGAATACTCGGCTACAATTGTAGCGGAAAGCGGGCCGGAATTTTCGCTCCAGAGGCGGGCGCTGCCCATTAATGTTGTGTGCGACTGGTTGTTATAAGGCGGGTAATAAGCCCAATAGTTGCCTACGTCGCCGGAGTCTTCAAAATAATGTATGTTATCATAAACATGGCCGGACTCTTTATGTGTCAGGCGGATACTGCCATTGTGTTTGAATTCTGCCCGCAGGTACGCGTTTTCTAATACATTATTGCTTTTTAGTATATTTAAAGGCGTAGCCCGCCGCATCGGCAGCCAATAAAAAGCCTCGGGGTTAAAATGTTTTTCTGGCAGCAGCTCAATAATTTTATAGCCCATTGCAGGCAGCAGGCCCGTATCAATGTAAAATAAATGCCTGTGCGAAATAAAAGGCCACGGCCTGGCCTCGGTATCATGGACAGGGTAAGGCTTTTCGCCACGGGATATTTCTTGGGTTTCGAGCCATGTGCCATCAAGGGCCCTAGCCTTTAAGCTCCAGATACAATCTGATGCAGCGGTTGCAATATTTACTTCGCTTATATTGTGTATTGGCCATGGGTTTGGGTTATAAACAAAAAGGAAATTTGAATTTGGGCTAAAACCGGACAAATCTAGGCGCTTTACAAGGTTTTCGATAGCATGGCTAGTTACTGACTGGCCGATTTCTATAGCCTGCCCTAACCTATACTCAACATCGTTTGCGGTCTTGTCTTGTGTCACACCATTAATTGAGTCATGTGGGTGCGATTTTAGCATATACCCCCAAGCTTTTTTTAACATGCCTTCCGGGTAGCTTCCACCCAATGCATAGAGTGCAGTATTAAGTGGCTCGGCGGCGCGCAGCAAAATATTTTGGGCTTTCTTGTTTTTAATTTTAAGGTACATCCGGGAAGCCAATGCGTTCCCGGAACAGTCACAAGAAGGCCCGTCGCGTAATTCGCCTATAATTGTACGGAGTTTAGATTTATCAAGGCGCCTGTGGAGGCCTTCGGCGTAATCCTGAAGCCTGGCGTGCGTAAACTCAGTATCTGGTATATGGGCATTTAAATCATTTATCATATTCGTAATTTGGCTTTGCGGCGTTGAAAAATCTGTGCCGTTTAAAAACAGGCGGAAATCTTTTTGCACAGTATCGTTAGTGGCATTAAGTGCACCTTCGTAACTGTCAATAAGCCAGTTGGTATTGTAATCCAGTTTAGGCCGCGTAACAAAAAAATCTTCGTCAATAAACCCAGGGGATGCATTGTGGATTGCAGCGCCAGAATTTTCAGGTATATACCTAAATTCGCTACTCATGCAGTTAATGCCATATTTTGCGTACAAATATGTGTTGAAATAAAAATTTGCACGGGCATGTTCGCCGAGCCTTGTGGTTAATATAGATGTGCCGTCAGGCGATTGCCACATAAATTCGCTTTCGGGCGCACGTTCTATAGAAACTTTTTTGGCACAGACAATAAAATCAAACCCAAACCCGGCGTATATTTGCGGGAACTGGGCAGTCTGGCCCCAGCCAAAGGAATTATAGCCTATGTTAAGGCAAGCGCCTAAACTGGATGCCCTGCTTTTTCCGCATAACAGGTTGCGTATTAGGCATTCGCCGTCGATAGGGTATAGGTCAGGCAAAGTATACCAAGGGCCAACAGAAACCCTGCCACTGGCAATATATTTTTCAACTTTTTCACGGTCTTGCGGCATAACCTCTAAGTAATCATCTATCGGCGCAGTTTGGCCATCCATTAAAAAACAGCGGTAATTTTCGTCCCGGCCTAAAATGCCTAATAACTCTTGCATAAATTTTATTAGCAATACCCTGCTTTGCCAAATGGGGTAACGCCATTCCATATCCCAATGGGTGTGTGGGGTTATATAGGCCTTATTCTTTTTTTCGCTCATTTTTGCACCCCTTTAATAAATTCCATAACCTCATCAAAGTTTTCACAGTAAGCATTGCACATGCCGAGTGTGCCGCTTTGTTTAATATTCCCGCTGGCTACCCCAATTGTATAAAACCCGGCCAGCCTAATAGAGCAAACGCCGGCACCGCTGTCTTCTATGCCGATTATGCTGCCGCGGCCTAGTTCCGGGATATTGAGCCCGACCCGTGCCACTTCTGCGTATAGCCAAGGGTGGGGCTTTGCCACGAGTTCACCTAATGTGCCGGCGCTGCCTTTTTGTAAAGGGGTGCCGGCGGTTATTATACAATCGTAAAATTCTTTCGGGCCGCCTAGCCCAAGTGTGTCAAATGCAGACAGTATTTCAGGGTAAGCTTTTTGGTAAAGCCCGGATGTCACAAGGGCAATTTTAATGCCCATGCCCTTAAGCCCCAGCAAAAAACTTTTTATACCCGGTGCAGGTGTAAATGCGCCGGGTTTGCCTATGCCTTTGAGTATTAACCCCATCTCCCTGCCGGTGTGCATATTATAGTAAGCCCTGGCATCTTCAAGCTTTGCGCCGGGGGCGTATTTTTTTATGCAATAAAGTAAATGTTCAGAGACGCTGTGGCCGGAGACAAATGGCAAATCTTCGCTTTCAAAACGGAAAGCCTTGTTGTTTAATAGGCTTGCCACAGTTTGTTCAATAACCCAGACCCAAAATTCTTCGCTATGGACAGTGGTGCCGTCTAAGTCCATTAAAACGGCTTTAACCGGCGGGGTAATTTCAATTGGCTTGATAGGGTAGAAAGCAGGGTAGCCCATATCTGATTTTACATATGCCAGGGTTTCGTTTTCGAAACCAATTAACTCCACCTTGCCATCGCCTGTAGAAACAATCCGTTTTACGCCGTTTTTGCCGCGTTCAAAAAAGCCGCCGCCCTGGTTTAATTCCAACCATCCATGTGAATTTTCAATTTTAATATTTTTCACCCTTTAACCGCACCCCCTGTAAGGCCTTCCACTAAATTGCGCTGGAGGAAAATATATATTACGATTATAGGGGCACAGGCGATTATTGCGGTGGCGTTCATCTGGCCCCATTTTATGCCCGCCCTGGTAATTGCCGCACTAACACCGGCCATAAGCGGGCGCAATTCATCGATGCTTGTAAATGTCATGGCTAGCATAAGCTCCTGCCAAACCGAAATAATTACGCTTAAGCTGACGGCCATAAGCCCAGGTTTAGAAAGCGGCAAGACTACCCTCCACAGTATGCCTAAGTTTGTGCAGCCGTCTATCCGGGCGGCCTCATCTATTTCAGCAGGTATGGAATTAAAATAGCCAAGCAGCAGCCAAGTTGCAATTGGTGTCTGGATTGCGGCATAAACTGCTATTAACGCAAACCGGTTGTTCATAAGCCCCAGTGTGCCAAAGCTTACATAAAGGGGGACAATAAGCGTTGTCATAGGCATAAGCTGGGTCAAGAGTATTGTAAGCAAATACGCAGCTTTGCCTTTAAATTTAAAACGGCTCATTGAATAGGCGGAGGTGCTTGCGCAAAACAAGACAACCACAAGCGTGCCCAGGGCATAAGAAACAGAGTTTAAGAAATATATTGGGATTTTGGTTTCTGTGAATGCAAAAATATAATTTATATTAGTTACAACATTAGGGATAAAACTTGGCGGCAGTGCAAAAATCTCGCTTTCGCCTTTTAATGAGGTAATTAATACCCAATACAAAGGGAAAAGGATTATTATAGCAGACACAGAGGTAATTATTATTGTAGCCGCAATAAATAAAGGCGGCCTCTTCTTTTCAGCAATGCCCATGTTACAATACCCCCCCGCTTTTTAAATCGCCAAACATTTTTTTCAGGTACGGTATACATACAAGCGAAACTAAAATTAATGAAATAACGGCTAATGCGGCGCTGGCACCAAAGTTATTAAATTCAAAGGCCATCCTATATGTATATATAGGCAAAGTTGTTGTGGAATCCATAGGCCCGCCTTTTGTAGTAGCCCATATTAAATCAAAATAATTTAGTGTCCAAATTGTTGTTAAAATACCGGTTGATGTAATAACCGGCGATAGGTGGGGCAATATTACATGCCGCAGGATACTTGGGTAGCGGGCCCCATCCAATTTAGCAGACTCTATTTGGTCTACAGGTTTATTTTGGAGCCCTGCGGTTATCATTAAAAACCAAAACGGCGCCGCCTTCCACACGTTTACGAATATAAGTGTCCACAATGCTATTTTAGGTTCTGACATAAATAGTACATTTTTTTCAGAAAGCCCAATTAGTTGAATAAAATAATTAATAATGCCGAAATCAGCAAGCAGCATCCACTTCCATGTAAGGGCTGTTACAACGCCAGGTATAAGCCAAGGCACGAGCATTATTGTACGCATAAATTTTTTCCCCCTGCCCATGCTGTCTACAAATAGGGCGGCCCCGGCCCCGACAAGCATTTGGGCCAATACGCCTGCTATTGTCCAGGTTAGTGTGTTTTGTAATATGGGCAGGAACTTATCATCGGTAAGCACATCTATATAATTAGCGAAGCCGCTAAATACTTTCTCTTGGTTTTTTAATGTCCAATTAAAAAAACTGATTACTATGTTGTACCCGATTGGATAACCGAGCATGACAAGCATCAGCACGCAAGAGGGCAACATATACAGGTATGGTTCGGCACGGCGCAAGGCCGGTTTATTCATGGGAGACCCCCCTTTATAAACAGGGAGGGGGGTATACCCCTCCCCATAATTTTTATTGTTTATTGGGCAACAATTTCGGAAATTTTGGCTTCAAGCCCTGCTATTGCGGCATCAATATCTTTGCCGCCAACTACGGCTTCTACAACTGTATCATAAGCGGCTGCGTCGATATCAGCATAGTAGAGGGTTTTAGGCTGGGCTTGGCGCGCAAATTTAATTTGCTCTAGGTATACACTAAAATTAGGGTCTGAAGATTTATCGCATTGGGCAAGGCCTGCTTCGCTTGCGGGTATATCGGAAATAAGCCTCGCGTTAAATGCTGCGTCACATAATATTTGCGCAAACTTAACCGCCTGTTCAGGCGCTTTTGTTTGTGCGCTTACTGCTATGCCGAAACCGCCGCCGTAAGAGCCGTCTGGTGCAGAAGCATCCATTTTAGGCACGAGTGCTTGGCCATAAAAGCTTTTAGAGTAAATATCCGTTTCGGTAAGCGTGTTGCCAATAATCATGCCCATTTGCCCTTCAACAAACTGGGTTGCTACATCGTGGTGGGTAAGTGTTGCATAGTCCGGCTCAAAAGTGGGCTTAAGGTCAAGGAGCATTTGAAGGTATGCCCTGAATTCCGGTGTATTTACATTAGGGGTGATAGACCCGTCAGGCGCTACATTTATTATTGAGCCGCTGCTGGCATTAAAAGCGCCCTGCATAGGGAACTCTTTAAGCCCTAAGTCCATCCCGAAGCCATATTTGCCTGTAGTTTCAGTTATAGTGTTTGCAAAGCTAACTAATTCGCCCCAGGTTTTTGGTGGGGTATTTGGGTCAAGGCCTGCTTCGGTAAAAATATCTTTGTTATACCAAAGTATACGGCAGTCGGTTGTAAAGGCTATTGCCATGTTGATGCCTTGCCAGTTATACATAGACTGTACACCGGGGAAAAATTGGCCGAAATAACCTTCACCGGTATAGCTGCCAATGTCTAAAAGGCTGCCGCTATTTGCGAATGTTGGGAAATCCGGGTTATTTACAATAAAAATATCCGCCGGGTTGCCGCTGGCAAACATAGTTTTGTATTTTTGTTCCCAATCGCCCCATGGGTCAGATTGCAATTCAATTTTATATCCAGGGTTTTCAGCCTCAAATTTTGCTTTAGCTTCTTCGTATACTGCCTGGAAAGGCTCAGTGCCTACCCATTCAGAAAAACCGTAGTAAGTGAGGGTCACTTCTTCAGTTTGCCCTGTGCCCGGTGTTTCGGATTCAGCCGCGGCTGCTGTAGTGGAGCCGGCGGCGGGTGAAGATTGGCCTGCACAGGCGGCAAGGGATAATACCGTGCCGATAATGGCGGCTAGTTTAATAACGGGTTTCATAATGTTAATCCTCCTTCACAATTTTTGAATAATATAATTCTCTCATAAATTTAATTGGGATATTAGTAGGCGGCTGTTTTATTTTTTGTAATTATATATCACTTTTTTTTCATACATAAAATTTTCATGTGTTTTTATGATATTTCATGTGTTTTTAGTACTTTAAACAATTTGTATCCCGGAAACCGGCAAAAAGTATTATACTATAGCTAGGGCAAAATAATTGTTTGTTTTGTTTATTATGAAAATAGCTAATAATATATGGGTATTTATTGAATTATTTATCCAGTTGTATAGAGGTTAAGTTTGTTTGTGGGGTGTTTATTTGAAAATATTAAAATTGCCGGCGGCCAGCGTATCGGCCCGGTTCGCGGCTATAATGCTACTGGTCTTAGTTTTGCCGTTTGTAGCGCTTCTTATTGTTACGACAGGCAACCTTTCCAGGATCCAGCGGGAGAGCGCAAACCAGTACTTGTCCAGTAATTTGCGCACCGTGTCGGCGACGGTTGACCAGTCGCTTAAATCGTTGGAGTTTTCGCATACCGTTATTTTTCAGGACACTAAATTTTTAAACGCTATTAAAAGGCTTTCGCCTTACAGCGAAAGGGAAGAGTATCCGGATTTCCTTAATACAAACGCAATAAAAAAGCGGATAGCAGAGTCAGCGGTTACAAATAATTATATTTATTCTATCTATGCATATTCATTCCCGGCACAGCGGATTTTTTCATCCAAGGTCAATTGGGACCCGAAATTTAATTACTATACCGGGGAAAATTCTGAATGGCTGCAGGCGCATTTAGAAAACACAAAAAGGCACCCCTGGTGCATAACGAAGGATATAAATGAAGGCAAGCTATTAATTTCCAGCTACCGTGAAATTTGGGATTATGCAATGGGGGATTCGCCATTGGGGCTTTTGTCAATTAATATAGATGCAGGCGTAATAACGGGTATGTTAGATGAAGTTGCGCCAAAAGTACCCGGCTATACATTTATAATTGATAGCAAGGGCGACATTATAAGCAACCAAAATGATAGCAACCGGGAAGTTTTTGAACAGATAAAAAAATTGAAGCCGGATTCGCCGGGCGAAGGCTATTTTAGCTTTAACATTGGCAAGGGCGAGATGTTTGCGTCGTTTTATACTTCGCCATATAGCGGGTTTACTTATGTTATCGCTACATCCTTAAACCTTATACAGACATCGG
>JAITVM010000150.1 GCA_031285815.1 Clostridiales bacterium
GCGCCAAGTTGTTGGCAACTCTATTATTGAGATAAATAATGGACTATGTACAATTTTTATTTGGTCTAATGCATTGCAAAAAAATACTAACTATGAGGTTTACTTTTGTTTTAAAAATCAAAGCCCGGCTATATGTATAACATCTTTTTTATTTGACGGGGCAGCGAAATCAGAGATACGGCATAAATTTGATATTACTGAATTTGATGGGGCGGCTGTAGGTTTTGACGCAGTAGTTATTTTTGATGTGGATAATAATAAAATTAAATTAACTGGATACCGGAAAAAATATTTTTATATACCGGGCCCTTTTAATGTTATTAACAAGAAAAGCTATTATAAAGCAGAGCCATCTGAAGGTATAGGTTTTAAAGTTAGCCCGGCCATAAAAAAACCGGCTGGAATTAATGAAGCGCCGGAGGAAGTGCTTAATAAAACTATAATTGCACCTGATGGTAAGCCGGGGGAAGAAAATAATGTTGCGGAAAGGGAGCTTGGGTATATAGGTGGAGAGCCTATTGAAGCCCCGGGGCCCATAAAATGGGCTTATGAAAGTGCGGATGCAACAAAAAATGAAGGCAGTATTATAGAAGCTGCCAGCTTACAAGAGGAAAAGCTAAGTGTGGCAGTTAAAGGGCCACAATTGGAAGCTGTGCCCTTTGGGCCTGGCCCAATAAGCAAAACCCCAAATACCTTTAGCAAATACATAGCTGAGTATGCAGAACAGCTTAAAGGCATAGATAAGAAGACATTTAAAGAATTTAAAAGCGATAAGTCAATTTTATTTGAGAAATTAAATTTAATGACAATAAATAATACCCAGATGAACCCTTTCGAACGGCAAAACAGGAATGTTTATTGGGTAAGGGTTAACATCCGTGATATTGAGTATTTATTTTTCATGAAGGATACGGAGCGGAAGAAGGTTATAAATGACCAGTTTAGAAAGTTCAGGCACTTAATTCTGGGACATGTTAAAGATTATTCCGGAGAGAATTATTATTTTGGCGTCCCGTTTATATATAATAAATCGCAGCGTGGGTATTTTTTGAAATTGGGCTTCTGCCAATTTAAGTGTTGTGATTTTGCCCGCCCATCTGAAGGTGGATATGGCTATTGGCTAATAAAATTATAATTGCTTTTAAATAGCTATATTGTATAATTATATATAAAGATGTTTAAAAGGGGTATAATATTATGCGAGTCCGAAAAAAAAAGTGGGCTGAAAATGAGCTCTTAACAAATTCTTTAGTACTAAAAGATGCTTTTGCTTATAAGGGTAATTGGGGTGCCTTGTTTGGCAACAATAACCCCATATATTTAGAGATTGGGTGTGGCAAAGGGAAATTTATCCGTGAAACAGCTTGCCTTAACCCCGATATAAATTTTATAGGCTTAGAAAAAGAGCGCCATGTTATTTGTACTGCGGCACGCGAGGCTAAAGGCTCCGTAAATAATTTGTATTTCTTATGTTCTGACGTAAAAGATTTAGAAGATATATTTGGCGGGCGGGAAATTTCCCGCATTTATATAAATTTTTGTGACCCATGGACTAATAAACGGAAATGGGCTAAAAGGCGTTTGACTTATGCCGCTTTTCTAGACGTATATAAAAAGCTGATGCTAGAAGGCGGCGAGATACATTTTAAAACCGATAATACAAAATTGTTTGAATTTTCGCTTAACCAATTTTGTGAACGTGACTGGAAGTTAAGGGGCATAACCTTTGATCTGCATAATAGCGGTATCGAGGGTAATATCATGACGGAATACGAACAAAAATTCAGCTCTATAGGTATGAATATCTACAGGCTGGAAGCTTCATCAAGGCCTTAGTTAAACAAGTGTTTATGCGGGGTTTTATGTTGTTTTTCTTTTAGGGGGGACAGGTTTGTTTGCGCAACCCCTTGTAGTAAAAAAAGGATGAGGTAAATGTGAAAAAACTATGTTTTGTTATGGTTTCGCTTTTTATATTCACATCATGCGGGCAAAAACCAATCGATAAATCGATGCCAATTGACCTACAAAATCCGGAAATTGACAAAGAAGCAGAAGCTTATGCGCTAAATATAGTAAAAGGGTATTTTACAGAGGAGATAGAAAATAGGGTATTTGAAATTTCTGAGCCGGTTGAAATAGAAGGGGGCATGTGTGCCCAAATTAGGGTCAGCGGTGTTTATGAAAACGGCAAGTACCCTATAGATATATTTGCTATTGACCCGGCTACAAAGGAAACCTTTTTTTATAGCAAGACAGAAGATAAATTTATTAAGTATGTCAATGTACCTTATTACGCATGTGCAACATCACCCGATAAATCAAAAAGGATTGAAAGCCTTGGGATGTATATGGATGGCCCCAGCGGGCTCCACTCATTAAGCACTATGCGGATAATTGACATGGATACTGCCGAACAGCTGTGGGTGTCTAATAGCCTATTAAACAATTCTTTTTTGTGGTCGGATAACAGTAAGTTTGTTTCGTTTGTACGTTATACACGGGTTTCGGCAGAAGCGGCAGTTGTTAATACAGAAGGCTACTCGCTTATTGGGCTCCCTTTTATAGACGATTTGGTAGCTTTAGATGGGCAAAATATGCCTGACGAAATGAGGCCAGACCCGTTTTTTGTGCCGATAGGCTGGGTAACAGGCACTGAATTAGAAGTTGGTTTTGAATGGGCAACAATTGATGGGGGATTTGCATCAGGAAGCTATATCTATGATGTATCTAAAAAAGAACTAAAAAATGTATTAATGGCAGATGGGTAAGTTTGTGCCAAAATAAAATAATAAATACTTTTTTATTGCTAACAATATGATTAAACGCTAAATTTTTGGAAACACCATTAGACAAATAAACATTTTAATAATTTTTTTTTTGTGTTATAATTTTATCGTTAAAAATGATGCCACTTAAAAATAAAAAGAATATTTAGCCTAAGTAAATATGCCTTTTTATTTTATTGGTGGGAATCATTTAAATAAAATATGTCTAAGGAGGATTTTTAATGCCTAAAGAAATGAAGACAATGGATGGTAACATGGCTGCTGCTTATGCTGCTTATGCATTTACTGAAGTTGCAGGCATTTATCCAATAACACCTTCATCTACAATGGCGGAATACACTGATGAATGGGCCGCAGAGGGTAAGGTCAATATGTTCGGCCAAAGGGTAAATGTTTGCGAAATGCAATCAGAAGCTGGGGCGGCTGGGGCTGTCCATGGCTCTTTAGCTAGCGGTGCATTGTCAACAACATATACTGCTTCACAGGGGCTCCTTTTAATGATACCAAACATGTATAAGATAGCCGGCGAATTATTGCCCGGAGTTTTCCATGTTAGTGCCAGGGCAGTTGCCAGCCATGCATTATCTATTTTTGGGGACCATTCAGATGTTATGGCATGCCGCCAAACAGGTTTTGCAATGCTGGCATCTAACAGTGTCCAAGAAGCTATGGATTTAGGTGCGGTCGCACATTTGTCAGCTATTAAGGGCAGGGTGCCGTTTCTACATTTTTTTGATGGTTTCCGTACATCAAGCGAGATACAAAAAATAGAAGTATTAGATTATGAAGACCTGAAAAAAATCGTTGATTGGGATTCGATTGAAAAATTCAGGAGGAATGCGTTAAACCCTGAACACCCAGTCCTCCGTGGTTCTGCTCAGAACCCAGATATATTCTTCCAAGCACGTGAAGCAAGCAACCCGTTTTATGAAAATATTCCGGCTGTTGTTGAAAATTATATGGCTGAAATAAATAAAATTACCGGCAGGGATTATAGTTTATTTAATTATTATGGTGCGCCTGATGCAGATAGGGTAATTATTGCTATGGGCTCGTGCTGTGATACAATTGAAGAGACTATTGATAATTTAATTAGCAAAGGTGAAAAGGTTGGGCTTGTTAAAGTCCATTTATACAGGCCGTTTTCAATTAGCCACTTTTTGAAAGTAGTCCCTGAATCGGCTAAAAAAATTGCTGTCTTAGATAGGACAAAAGAGCCGGGTGCTATTGGGGAGCCTCTTTTTCAAGACGTCTGTACCGCATTTTTTGGGCAGGGCAAATCCCCTCTTGTAATCGGTGGGCGTTATGGCTTAGGTTCGAAAGATTTCACCCCGGGCCAAGTTGCAGCTGTTTTTGAAACCCTTAATCAAGAAGACCCTAAACCACGCTTTACCGTTGGTATAATGGATGATGTGACAAACCTTTCTTTAGACTATAAAGAAATAGATGTTACACCGGAAGGGACAAAGAGCTGTAAATTCTGGGGCCTTGGCTCTGATGGTACAGTTGGCGCCAATAAAAACTCTATTAAGATAATTGGCGACCACACAGATATGTATGCACAGGCATATTTTGCCTATGATAGCAAAAAATCTGGTGGTATAACTACTTCACATTTACGTTTTGGGAAAAACTTAATCAGGTCGCCTTATTTAGTGAGGTCGGCGGACTTTGTAGCATGCCATAACCCTTCTTATGTTGATAAATATGATATGGTGGAAGATTTAAAAGATGGCGGCACCTTCTTATTGAACTGCATTTGGGGTAAAGATGAGTTGGAAAGCAAGCTTCCGGCCAAAATGAAAAAATATATTTATGACCATAAAATAAAATTCTATATTATTAATGGTATTAAGATTGCAGAGGAAATTGGGCTTGGGAATAGGATTAATTCTGTACTTCAGGCAGCATTCTTTAAATTATCAGAGATCATCCCGATTGAAGATTCAGTAAAATTTATGAAGGATGCAATCTACAAAACATACGGCAAAAAAGGCGATAAAATTGTTAATATGAACTATGCGGCTGTTGATAAAGGCATTTCTGGAATGGAAGAAGTAGAAGTGCCTGCTTCTTGGGGCAATGCCGCCGATGCGCCTGTTGAAAATGGAAACAAACCTGAGTTCATCACAAAAATTGTGGAGCCAATAAATGCACAAAAAGGCGACGAGTTGCCTGTCTCAGCATTTAAAGGCCGTGAAGACGGTACTTTCCCACAAGGTACGGCGGCTTATGAAAAACGTGGCATAGCTGTTAATGTGCCGAAATGGGTTTCGGAAAACTGTATCCAATGTAACCAATGTTCTTATGTATGCCCGCATGCAACAATCAGGCCTTTCTTGTTAACAGAGGAAGAATTGCAGAATGCGCCGGCTATGGCTACTAAAAAAGCTATCGGCAAAGGCTTGGAAGGTTACCAATACAAGATGCAAGTATCTGTTTTAGACTGTACCGGTTGTGGCAACTGCGCAGATATTTGCCCGGCCAAAACAAAGGCTATTGTTATGGAGCCGTTTGAAGGGCAAACAGAAGAAATTGCTAATTGGGATTATCTATCCCAATTGCCAGAAAAGGATTTATCTATTTCGAAAGATACAGTTAAGGGCAGCCAATTTGTTAAACCATTATTTGAATTTAGCGGCGCATGTGCAGGCTGTGGTGAAACCCCATATACAAAACTTATTACACAGCTTTTTGGTGACAGGATGTATATAGCAAATGCAACAGGCTGCTCTTCTATCTGGGGCGGTTCTGCGCCATCTATGCCTTACACTACTAACGATAAGGGGCAAGGCCCAGCTTGGGCAAACTCTTTGTTTGAAGATAACGCCGAATATGGTTTGGGTATGGCGCTTGGTGTAAAACAAGTAAGGGATAATTTATTAGAAAAAGCTAATAAGCTGATTGAGTCTGCATCAGGCGGGGTTAAAAATGCCTTGGAAGAATGGGTCAATAATTTTAGTGACGCCAAGGGCTCTAAAGAAGCATCGCCTAAACTTGTTGATGCACTTAAAGGTGGAAGCTTTGAAGGCGGGGCAAAAGAATTAGCTGATTATATTATAGGCAATGCCGACTACCTAGTTAAAAAATCCCAATGGGTATTTGGTGGCGACGGCTGGGCATATGATATCGGATATGGTGGGCTTGACCACGTTTTAGCTTCTGGCGAAGACATTAACGTTTTCGTATACGATACAGAAGTGTATTCGAATACTGGCGGGCAAAATTCAAAATCCACACCACAAGGCGCTATTGCAAAATTTGCGGCTTCTGGAAAACGGATTAGGAAGAAAAACCTTGCTATGATGGCGATGAGCTATGGTTATGTTTATGTTGCCCAAGTTGCTATTGGCTCTAATCAAAACCAGCTTATAAAAGCGCTGTTAGAGGCCGAAGCTTACCCAGGGCCTTCTATCGTAATTGCTTACGCGCCTTGTATAGCGCATGGTATTAATATGGGCCTTACGCAGCGTGAGGGTAAACGTGCCGTTGACTCAGGGTACTGGCATTTGTTCAGGTATAACCCACAGTTGGCGGATGAGGGCAAAAATCCATTTACCCTTGATTCTAAAGAGCCTACAGCGGATTTTGTGGAATTTATAACTTCTGAAAACCGCTACACCTCTTTAAAACGCTCTAACCCAGAACTTGCAGATCAATTATTTAGTGCGGCAGCTAAGGATGCTAAGCTAAAATTTGAAATGTACAAAAAACTTTCTGAAAACCAAATTATCTAAATAATATATCCCGAATTCCTGTCCGGACAAGAATTCGGGATTTTTAGTTAATTAATCATATGGGGAACCATTTGATTTCATTAGCATTTAGCAACAAGTTGAAATAATTGCCGTCGCCTGCATAAATAACAGTGTCTTGAGGCATGGGCGTATTATTTGCAGCACAGAATTTGTTATTTTCAATAAAGGCGTGGGTTTCTATATTTGGGTTGCTGGAATACCATTTATACAGGGCCCCTTCGCGGCTGGAACACCAAAGTACACTTCGGTGCAGTATCCTAGAGTTTTCGTGGGAGTATGGTAGCCCGCTTATATAAACTGCCCGGCCTTTGCCATATTTATTAACAGCCATTTGTACCTCATGCTCACGTTGAACAAGAATAGTTGCACCCTCAAGCGCAAAAATATTTTTTTTGCCCTCGCCAAAATTTATTTCACCGTTACAGTCATCAAGTATAAAGTGGCCTACTTGTTCTGCCCAATTATATTTATCGTAGTTTAGGGTAAACCCTGTTTCCTTTTCGATGCCCAATGCAGCAGAAAGCTGAATATACCTGCCTTGGTGCTGGTGCCCAGAGGGTTCGCCTACGCCGATAAAACCGCCGCCGCTCCATATAAACTTACGTATTGCAGCAGTTACTGTGGGGTTTTCCCATACTTCCCCTCCGGTATGGGCGGTATCCCCATCGCCTATATTAAGTAAAACATCAATATTGTCCAAAATATGCGGATCTTTTTCAATATCATCAAATGAAATGAAGCTTACGTCAAAAGGCAATCCCGATAGGGCTTCAATTACACCCGAATAACTGTAATTTTGTTTTTGATAAAGTGCATGGTGTACCATGTGGCAGCCCCAAGAACGCATTTTACCCCAACAGTTTAAAACCGCAACTTTTGCACAGCAGTAAGGCGTGCCGCCATTAATATTATCATAAAGCTCACGGAATTCATCACATACCTTTTCTACATAATCAATAAAGTCGGGGAACCGAAGGGCAAGCTTGAGGTAACCGCCGTAGCCAATACGGTCAATTGGTTTGCGTAAAATTGCGCGCCGCGCCGTAACCCAGTTTTCTTTTGCCTCGCGTACGGGGTCGCCACCATCACAAAATGTATCAGGGAAGAAATAGGGCAAAAAACGCCCTTCCGTATATTTGACGGAGGGGATATCGGAAATTAGGCGCAAAGTACTGCCATTTCCGACGCTTCCTACCACAGCGTCAATACCGGTAACCGAAAATTCTTCCATGAACGGTTCGGTACCAATCCAATGGTCCCCTAGGAACATCATAGCTTCCAGCCCCATTTCGTGGGTTATGTCACACATTTCTTTAACGAGGCTTGCTACCCCGCGGCGCTGAAAGGCTTGGAAATCTTTGTATTCCTTTGAGGGCACCCTGTATTGGTTGTTGTAATAACCCTGGTCGACAATATATTCCGGGCGGAATTTATAGCCCACTTCTTTTTCAAACTGTTCTAAGATATAGGGTGAGACCGAAGCCGAATAGCCATACCAGTCTACATACTTTTCTCTTTTAAGTTCATCAAAGAGCAAAGTAAACTGATGAAAAAATGTTGTAAACCTTATGACATCTACATAAGGGTGCCCTTTTATGAAATCTCGGAGGCGCCCCATAGAAAATTCCCTGGATTTCGGCTGGCGTACATCAAATGTAATTTGGCGCTCAAAATCTTTCCAATCATTTGTTATAGCGTTGTACATATGGACAGGGTCCCACATAATATAAGCAAGGAAACTGACAGTGTATTCATGGAATGGTATAGTGTTTTTTAAATTGGCGCAACCTGTACCGGCATCATATGACCAATCTTCAATGGGTACTACCGAACCAGCTGTACGGTCGATGGTTTCCCACCAGCGCTTAATATCGTCCAAACTGTTAACTTTTAATAATTCGCCGCTTAAGCCTTTTAATAGCGGTATTGATAGGCTATTGCTTTCGGCCGTGTAAAAGGCAGTCATTATATAGCACTGCTGGATCTCGTCGGGGTTTGATTTTGCCCACGAGTTTTCTTTCCGGGTGGTATAGTAAGTGGAGTATATCTTAGCATCGGCCCCTTTTAGCCCATCTGGGAATTCTGTACCATCACAGTCCCGGATTGCGTCTGCCCCCCAGCGCCTGAATATTTCAAGTGTTTCAGGTACAACATCTAAATCGGTTGGGATGGTCACCCGCCCGGTTTTTTTCTTTGCCCCACTCATAAAATTTTCCCCCGATCGATAAATTTATTTTTTTTATCCGGTTTTATTGACTCAAACGGCTTGTTATATAAAAGAAGGGACATAAGGAGCGACATGGCCCCTATAAGCATAATTATAAGCCCGGCCACCTTGCCGGCCATAAGCCACCCGCCTATAGTTAATGCAATGCCTGTTATGAAAAAAAACAATATCAGGATAATACGCAGTGTTTGGTGTTCTTTCCAATATTTCATTTTGATTCCCCCTCGTTAGGACGGTATTTTTTACCCTTTCACGCCGCCAGCCGTCATCCCCTGTGTTAATTTTTTCTGGACGCAGATATAGAGTATTAGCGTTGGCAGCATCACAAGGACCAAGCCTGCGTACAATACCCCATACTCTGCACGCCCTTGTTGTGTCTGCAAGAGGTTCAACAAGCCTACGGGAAGGGTACGTGCGCCTTTTGTAGAGCTCATTAGCGTCATTGATATGATGTATTCGTTCCAGAAACCTAAAAAATTAAAAAGGATTATGGTTATTATACTAGGCTGTGCTAAGGGGAAGATAATACTGGCCATGGTTCTGGTATAGCCTGCGCCGTCAATGTAAGCGGCTTCCTCGAAATCATGCGGCAAAGTGGCGAAGTAGCCAGACAATAGGTATATTGTGAAAGGCAGGGCGGTGGAGGCGTATACAACTGCAAGCATGAATACGTTATTCAACAGGAAACCGCCCCCAAATACTTTTGCCAGAAAAACGTCCCCGTCTTTCATCATGAGGAATATTGGTACTACAATGTAGTTTACGTTAATAAACAGCCCAGCCATAAAGCATGCGTTTAGGAACTTGCGGCCCCTGAAATCAAAGCGGGCAAGGCAATATGCTGCGGGAAGGGCTATAATTAATAACAATATAATTGCGAGTGCTGTGACAATTATTGAGTTTAACATGTAGCTGCCCATTTGGGCAGAATCCCACGCGCTGGCAAAGTTCTGCCAGTACACCCCTAGAGGTAGTGCCCATGGGTTGCCGTAAAACTCATTGTCCTGCTTAATAGACGCAAGAAAAACCCATGCCACCGGTATGATAATGAGAACCGCAAGGGATATGAGTGCAACATAAACAAATATTTTGAATAAAACTTCGTTACTTGAAGAAACAGCGTTTTTTTTCATTTACTGTGCCACCTACATTTCTAAAATATCACGTTTGGTAACTAAATTGACTGCGGCTGACAGAAGGAATGAAAATACGAATATTACCACACCTGCAGCCATACTGTACCCGTAAAGCCCAGCGTCCTTCTGGTTATACATAAAGCTCAGCCCTACATCTGCCATCCCTTTTGCAACCATTGCTTTTACGAACATAAATGCCATATTGATCGTCGATATTATAAAGAACGTTAATGTAGTCCGGATATTGGCCCAAATAAGTGGTATGGTTATGCTAAAAAATTGGGTGGTGCGGCTTGCACCGTCAATCCCGGCGCTTTCGTATATACTTTCGGGCACAGCAGACATAGATGCCATGTACATGACCATATAGTAGCCAATAGCTTGCCACACCATAGCAATAATAATACTTACTATAACCATAGGCTGGTCTTTCCATAATATTTGAACTGTTTGCCCGGATAGCATAGAAAGGGTACTGTTAAGCATACCATTCTCTGGCCTATAGACAGCAGAAAAAATGCCAGCAATAACGACCACCGACAGTATATTGGGTATGTAAAAAACAACCCTGAAAAAATTCTGCCCGCGTATTTTTTCACGGGTGAGTATTGCAGCGAAAATTAGTGCAAAGAAAAATGTGAAAATAGTGACAAATACAATCAGTAGGATTGTATTTTGCATAGAGGATATAAATTTTACATCACCGAACAAAACTTCAAAATTCCCTAAACCTACAAACAACTCGTCAGGGGTGTATGCCCCGCGCTCGTATAAAGACATACGGAATACGTTAAAAGTTGGGATAGCCATAAAAATTGTAAACAAAATGGCGGCCGGGGCTATACATAGAATTAAAAACAGCCTGAAGCTAGTGTTATTTCTCATATTTATTACCCCTTTCTATAATTTATCTAAAACGGGGCAAATCCCTGCTCCAATTAGAGGCTGGTATTTGCCCCGCCAATAGTAGCCCTTAATAAATCAATAGAAGGGCCGCTACTTCAGGTTAGCACGCATTAGGTCGCTTGCCGCCTTAATATCGTTTAACCATTGTTCGGTTGTAATGTTGCCTGAAACAAGGCCGTTTACTGGGTCGAGGAATACTTCCCTTACAGTACCCAGGCCAGCGGTTGCATTGTATGCTGCAAAGTTGCCCATTGCAGCTTTTGCGCCATTCTCATAGATTGAATAGAACAGTTTATTGTCGCCCTCAAGTTTTTCAGCTATGTTCTTTATGGGCTGGATAGCCCCTGACGCCGCAAAAATTTCACTTGCTTTGTCGCTATAAAGGAATGCTATAAACTGCTTCGCGTCTTCTTTATTTTCGGCACCAGATGGTATCCAAGCTTGGTCAAACCATGTATAAGAGTATGAGTCGCCGCCTTCGGATACAGCAGGGAGGGCAGTCATGCCCCATTGGAAACCATCAGCACGGGGGGCTTCTGCCATCTCCCCTATAATCCATGTCCCGTTTGGCATAAATAAAGCCTTGTTGTCTAGTATAAGCTGCTGGTTCTGCGTGAAATCTGTGTCGTTTGCCTGGGCAGGGGTAATGGGGTTTGTATATTCAGCAAGCTTAGCAATTATGTCAAAGCATATTTGTGCCTCAGGTGTATCCCAAACCCCTTCAGAATATGTAGTTGCCTCGTTGAAAAATTCTGGGCCGCCAGCCGAATACATTAGGGCATACAGGAAGGCGTCAAAATATCCTGTTGTAGGGTAAGTAAACAAATAGATCCCTTCAGCTTTTGCCTTATCGCCTAATTCCCACATTTCGTCCCATGTTTTAGGGGCTTCCCAGCCTTTTTCTTCAAATAGCCCAGCGTTATAGAATAGGCCGCAAGGGGAATAGAACAATGGTGCCAAATAAGTTTTACCATCACTGTATGGGTTAGTTAGTTTAGTATCTGTAAAACCAGCGGCTATTTTTTCAGAAACTTTAACACTCTCACCAGGGACGGTCATGTCCAGTATATCGTTGATGTCTGCAATTTGGTTGCTTTTGATAAACTGCTCGGTAAGGCCTTTTTCCCGCCCGGTAGACACTTGTATAACGTCAGGGAATTCTCCGCCTTGCATAGCGGGGCCGATGACATCTTCAATAAATTTGTCAGTGGTTAGCTCAACTTCGATTCCAGTTTCAGCTGTAAATGCTTCCACCACTTTACCCCACATTTCAACTCCATAGCCTGCTTCTAACGCCGCAACAGAGATACTCCGCGCAGAACCGGATGGGGCATCGTTTGGGGGTGCGCTACTTTCTGGCGCATTTGAAGAGGTACTAGCCTGGCTGTCCACCGCTGGGGCAGACCCCCCGCTGCAGCCGGACAATGCCGCTATTGAGAAAACTAAAGATAGAGCAATTGATAAGGCCTGTTTAAATTTCATTCCTCATAACCTCCTATTGTTTTTTATTAGGGTGTATACTTAATTATCCTAACTGCTTCAGTTTATCATTTCTAAAATCGTAATCAACGGAATTGTTGCTACTTATTTTATATATTTTGCTTTTTTAGATATTTTTTATATATTTATAAGTAAGTGGTGATAATATTTTATTGATGCCATATTATTTCTTTAATAATAAATTTAGTTTTAGATAGAATTTATATATAATGCCTACAAATAACTTGTATTTATCTAACTTTTTATTTGTTGTGTGGATATGTTTGTTGTAATATAATTGTATTATATAAAAAATTAAGCAAGATAGTAAAAGAAAATGATACAGCCTGAAGGTGGAGGGTTTATTTTGAGTACAGACCGGTTTGATTTAAAAGCGCAAGAAGTTTCACCATTTGACCGGGCCGCAACAAAGCTATTATACATCAGCAATGCGAAGTATAGCGGGGATTGGCATAGTACGATGCATATACATAATTGTACAGAGATTTTTTATGTTGTCGGTGGGTCCGGGGAGTTTAAAATTGAAGAGTTGGTTTGCCCAGTAACGGCGAATGATATGGTTATTGTCAACCCCGGGGTTAACCATACTGAACTGGGCTTGAGGGATTACCCATTGGAGTATATTGTAATAGGGATTGAAGGGTTAGAATTTACGGTAAATGATGACGAGAGTGACGACCGTTATTGTATAGTAAAATTTCAAAACGGAAGTGAAGACATCCTTTATTACCTGCGTAGTATGTTTGTTGAAATTGAACATAAGCCGTTCGGTTACATAAGTGTTTGCCAAGACCTTTTGGAGCTTTTGCTAATCCGCCTTATGCGCCGCCACGATTTTTCACTTACACCAGCAAAACCTGGGGTAAGGGTTTCTAGGGAATGTGCGGCTGTGCGCCGCTATATTGATAGGCATTTTAAAGAAAATATTTCGCTGGAAATGCTTGCCGAATTGGCGCATCTCAATAAGTACTATTTTGGGCACTCTTTTTCTCAACAGTACGGGGTTTCGCCCATTAACTATTTAATATCAAAGCGTATTGAAGAAAGTAAATATTTGCTGGCAAATACCGATAATTCATTAAGCTTTATATCACATATACTTGGCTTTTCATCCCCGAGCTATTTTTCACAGTCCTTCCGTAAACTGGCCGGCATGAGCCCAATTGAATACCGAAAAAAAAGCGGCAACACTGATAAGTTTAGTAAGCCCCGTGAAATGCTTAATAAAAAATAGTTTTTAATAAATCGAGTAAGAAAACCCCCACCTCCTTAGGAGGTGGGGGTTTTCTTGGAGAAGATTATTTCGCCGTATTTATTTGTTGTGGAAAAATTAAAATTTAATTGTTTTGTTTGCTGACCCCATCTACGGGGGTAAAATGGGTTAAGATATATAGTGTCTCCCGAAGTTTAGAATAGAAATTGACCGTTGTGACATAGAAATTGTTTAAATCTTTTAAATTTAAATCTTTTCCGGGACGATCGGAGTATAAAATACAGTTTATTTCATTTTTGATGCAACATTGTGCTACCTGGCGGTAAAGTGGTTCATCTGTTTTTCCGGGTATAGGGGTGAGGTCGCTTTCGCATACTTTAAATACAACTATTTTATACCCTTCTAATTTATGTATGAGCGGGTCTTTATCGTCGATGCTAACCTCCAAAACTTTTTCCCTATCCAAACCGAACATACTGTTGAGTTCCTTATAACGTTTGAGGTCGTTCACATCATCCCGTTTATCTGCGAGGAAAATGGCTGGGTGTTTCTTTTTCTTTAATACTTTCTCGATTGATTTTGAAAGGGATTCAAAATCTGCTTCGTTTTTTGCATTTTTATAGAATTTCCATATTGGGATTCCATATCTAAATAATGTAAACCAAAATGCGGTCCAAGTAATTACTAATACAAAGAATATTATATTGATTTGCCAAGGGCTTAAATAACTTAATATCATTTTCTTCTCCTTTTTGTTTGTGGAATCATCCCCTGCGTAGCAACTTGTCCAAAACCGTTTTACATACCGGCCCAGGTTTCTTAGCCAGCGTAAACATATGCTTCTATATTTGTTAGTGTATCATAGGTAACGGATAGATTCAACAAAAAATTAGTATGATTTTCCAAAAAATCTGTTAAACCGACAATTATTATTTTTAAAACGGGCATTTAAACTTAATTAAATCCAGTTTAAATGCCCGTTTAATATAAAAAATCAATCGATAACATTTGCAAGTATTTCCGCCAATGGCTTAGCGGTGTTAAAGGCCTCTTCTTTTGTGTTGGTGTTGGCCCCAACTTCAATTAGTAAAGATTTTGGCATCATGTGTAGGGAATAGCGGTATGTTTTTAAATACATTTTTCGTGTAAACCCTGGAAATAATTCATTAGCCATTAGCTGCATATTGAAACTCATTGCCAAGTTTGTATCTAAATATGGGTTTGGCAAGGATGTAATTTCTTTTGCCACACCGTCTTCGTTAAGTATGCTAAGCCCATTAAAGAACATAATTTGTGCTACGGGCTGGCCATCTATTTCCGTAACAAATTTTCTGATAGGGGCGCCCTCTTTAACATCAATGCCATCGCGGTGCAGGTCGATAACTACTTGTATAGAAGGGTTTTGTTCTAAAATTTCCCTGACAGGCGGCTCTATGTCTTCATAGGCTGTGTTTACGCTTCCGCCAATATCCCTTAAACCACTGGTATAGTGGTAGGTTTCGATGCCATAAACATTTTCCAGCTCTTGTTTTAGCAATTCGCCAACGCCCAGCACACCTTCCGATTCATCTTTGCTATCAAAGTATGTTTCGTAAGAATGGGTGTGGAAGATTAGGACCTTGGGCCCATCAATGCTTTTGTCAATTTTTAAATCGGTATTTAAAAAATTATCTACATTTAATAATTCGCTGCCGGCCGCTGTTTTAGAGTCTACGGTGTAGAAATTTTTGATTAGGTAAGAAAAATCATATAATTTATCAATATCTTTA
>JAITVM010000022.1 GCA_031285815.1 Clostridiales bacterium
GATTTTTTCAAAATGCATAGCTGAAAATGTAAGGCAAGAATTTAATGGGGCGAATATTAAGGCCCTGGCTAGGAAATATGATTTATGCGAGAGGACTATACGAAACTATATTTATAGAAAAGGGTAAAAAAACAGTACATGCCTTATTTGGTTAAGGTATGTACTGTTTTTTGATTGACATAAACAAAATCTTTTGTTATTTTAGATTCGTTGATTTATTACATATACGTTGAGAGGGGATTATAATGAAAAGGGCGTTAATAAGTGTTTCGGACAAAACAGGGGTTGTGGATTTCGCAAAAAAATTGTCAGGGCTTGGGTATCAGATTATATCAACCGGCGGAACTTTGAAAACATTGCAAGACGAAGGGCTAAGCCCTATTTCTGTTTCAGAAGTAACTGGCTTCCCAGAATGTTTAGGGGGCAGGGTAAAAACTTTGCATCCAAAAGTGCATGGCGGGATTTTAGCAAAACGTAGCGACCCGGAACATATGCAGCAATTAAAAACTCTCGAAATTGATACGATAGATATGGTAGTTGTAAATCTATACCCTTTTAAAGAAACTATTTTAAAAGGCTGTGATTTAAGCGGGGCAATAGAAAATATTGATATTGGTGGGCCCACTATGCTTAGGTCGGCGGCTAAAAATTATAAAGATGTTACGGTACTTGCCGATTTTGCGGATTATGATAAAATAATACAAGAGCTTTCGCAAAATGGCGAAATATCAGAAGCGACAAATTTATATTTAGCGCAAAAGGTTTTTGCACATACTGCCGCATATGATGCCTTGATAGCTGATTATTTGGGTAATGTAACAGGGCTTAGCGGGTTTAATGACAAGCTTACGCTTACTTATGAAAAAGTTTACGATATGCGTTATGGTGAGAACCCGCATCAGCAAGCTGCTTTTTATAAGGAAATTAAAGCTTCTAATGGGATGCTTACAGATATAAACCAGTTACATGGGAAAGAGCTTTCATTTAACAATATTAATGATACCCATGGCGCGCTTGAGCTGTTAAAGGAATTTGAATCGCCGGCTGTTGTGGCATGCAAGCATTCAAACCCATGCGGGGCCGCTGTAGCTGATAATATTTATAACGCTTATGTAAAAGCTTATAATAGCGACCCGGTTTCAATTTTTGGCGGCATAGTCTGCTGCAACCGTGAAGTCGATAAAGAAACGGCATTGGAAATGTCTAAAATTTTTATTGAGATAATCCTTGCCCCGTCGTTTAGTTCTGATGCGCTGGAGGTTTTAAAGCAAAAGAAAAATTTAAGGGTTTTAACCCTGGACGGGCTGGGGAACAAACAACCGGAATCCGCTATAGATTTTAAAAAAGTTTCTGGGGGCCTTGTAGCCCAACAAGTAGACTCTAAACTTTTGGATATGGATAGCCTCGAATATGTTACAGACCGGAAGCCTGATGAAAAAGAGATGCACGACCTCTTATTCGCTTGGAAAGTTGTGAAGTATGTAAAATCTAATGGGATTTGCTTAGCTAAAGGCGGGCAGGTAATAGGTATAGGGCCCGGCCAGGTTAACCGTATATGGGCAGCAAAACAGGCTATTGAACATGGGCAAGAATTTTTTGGGCCAGGGGGCACGGAAGGTTCGGTAATGGCCTCAGATGCTTTCTTCCCGTTTCCTGATTGTGTAGAAGAAGCATATAGGGCTGGGGTTACGGCAATAATCCAACCGGGTGGTTCAATTAAGGATAAAGCCTCAATAGAATTATGCAACCAATATGGCATTGCTATGGTGTTTACTGGGATAAGGCATTTCAGGCATTAATATTTGTTTCATGTAAATTAAGGTGGTTTTTTATGATAGATGTTGCTCTTTTAGGGACAGGCGGTATGATGCCTTTGCCAGACAGGTTTTTAACTTCGCTGATGTGCCGGCTAAACGGCCGGTTTTTAGTAATAGACTGTGGGGAAGCGACACAAATTACGATGAAAATACTTGGCTGGGGTTTTAAAAATTTGGATGTGGTATGTATTACGCATTTTCATGCCGACCATATTGCCGGCTTGCCGGGGCTTTTATTATCTGTAGGGAACTCGGGCAGGACAGAACATATTACGCTGGTTGGGCCAAAGGGCCTCCAAAAAGTTGTTGAGTCCCTTTGCATTATTGCGCCGGAGTTGCCTTTTGGCATTGATTATGTGGAGCTTGGGGATGATATTGTTGAAGGGCTACAGGTTGGCGGTTTTGTTATTGGGGCGTGTTTGCTGGAGCATAGGGTAACTTGTTATGGCTATTCTATAAATGTAGCGCGCAGTGGCAAGTTTGACCCTATTAAAGCGGCCGGCCTTGGCATACCAAAAAACCAATGGTCGCTGCTTCAAAAAAATGAAAATGTTTTTATTGGGGATAAAACATATACGCCGGATATGGTCCTTGGCAATCAACGTAAAGGGATTAAGGTTTGTTACGCGACAGATACGAGGCCTATTAACCGCCTTGTTGATTTTGTTAGTGGCGCAGACCTTTTCATTGGCGAAGGGATTTATGGGAGCGATGAAAAACTTGGGAAGGCTGTGGAATATACCCATATGCTTTTTAGCGAGGCGGCTGGCATAGCTAAAGCGGCCAACGTAAAAGAGCTTTGGCTTACCCATTTTAGCCCATCATTGACTTGCCCGGGGGAATATTTAGATGTAGCGAAAAATATTTTTGCTAACACAGCCCTGGGTTACGACAGGGTTAATAAAACAATTTTTTTTGAAGGTTAAATTTAAACTAATAAAAAATTTTACCGTATATTATTTTAGGCCGGATGACGAAAGGGTGAGGGAATGGAGTATTCGGATTATGAACTTATACAAAGGGTCCTAAATGGGGAACTGGCTTATTTTAATGAACTGGTTAACAGGTATAAAAACTTAGTATACTCCATTATCCTTAGGATGATAAATAATTCTGACGAGGCTGATGATTTGGCGCAGGAGGTGTTTATAAAGATTTATAAAAATCTGGATAAATACTACCCTGAATATAAATTTAGTACATGGGTTATTAGGATAACAACAAACCATGTTATAGATTATAGGCGCAAAAAATTCAAAGAGACAGTCCCGCTTGAAGATGTGGAATATGAGCTTTCAACTGCAGACTCCCCTGAAAGCGAGTATATTAAAAAAGAGGAAAAGCAAAGGCTTAAAAATGTGGTCAATAAACTGCCTGATATGTATAAAATACCTATTGTCCTGTACCATGAACAAGGGCTAAGCTACCAGGAAATAGCAGATATAATTGACGAGCCGCTCTCTAAGGTGAAGAACCGGATTTTTAGGGGAAGGAAAATGCTAAAAGAAATTTTGATGGGATGAGGTGATTAATGATGGATTGTTCTAATTCCGAAGCTTATTTTATGAAGTATATGGATAATACTTTAGACGAGGCGTCTGCTAAAGAATTAAATATGCATATTAAAACTTGCAACAAATGCAGGGAAGAGTTTATGGTCTATAGCATGATGATGGAAGAGTTTGAGCAGGAAGGCCTTGTTTTTGCTCCAGATGGTTTTGAAGTATCGGTTATGAAAAAAATATCGGCTATGCCTGATATACACTATAAAGCAGAAAATAAGCTGGATAATGCGTTCTGCCTCGTTTGGGGCATAGTTTCAACATTGGTTGGCATTGGTTTTATGCTGGGTATATATAGGGGCCAAATTATTAAATTTTTTAGTTCTTATAAAATTTTAAATGTATTTGTTGCCATATTTGAACCAGTCTCTGAGTTTACCCAGTCCCTGGCGCTTGATATTGTAAACGGGCTCGGGGCAGAATTTTCATATGCGTTAGGGCTGATAACACTATATAGGTTTTATGTAATTGGCGTTATAATTGTTTTTTCGGTAGGCAGGCTACTGTATACTAAGTTTGCTGGGCAAAAAGAATAAGCACGAATCTGCTTATATATGGTTTTAAAGCGGGATGGCAGGGTTGCTTCCAGTATTATAGCCGGGCTGCCTATAAAAATTTCTTTATATATTATGGTTAATTCCTTTATCCATAGTATTTGTCAAGAAATTTTTATAGGCGGCCTTTTTTATTTTATATGGCCATGTTTGTAATAAAAAAACTAGAATCCCCTTGAGTACAGCGGCACAATTGCTTTGCAATCAAAGTGTACTCCAACTGTGTATATTGCTATATATAATTTACCTAGTAATGATTATCAACTATAGCCTAGGCTATAGTTCGTTATATCTGTACTAAATATTATAATCAGATATTTAATATCATTTCGGGGGAGGTTTTTTATTAATGAAAAGAAAAGAGTTAAAATTTTTAGTGCCTGTATTCTTTGTAATGGTTGTATTGCTGGTAGTAAACGCATACATCGGTTCAAGGGAGCAGACGCAGGCGGAGCTTAGGGCGATTGCCGAGTCTCCGGGTATTAACATGGAAGATTTGGTGCTTAATGAAGAGGAAGCAGAAGCATTAGGGTTAAGCCCTGCACAAGCTTCAAACCCTTGTGAAGTGTATGCAGCACAGTCTGAGGCCGGGATTTTTTCGGCAGATACATTTGTAGTTAGTTATTTGACTGATGGCGGCAAACCGGAGCCGGATGCTGTAGTGGTAGAAGCCGGCACATTGCTTACAAGGCCAGCTGACCCAGTTAAAAAAGGCTATACTTTCTTGCATTGGGAGTATAGGCTAGCATGTGACAACAAAACTTATGTTTGGAATTTTGATACTGATGTAGTTGGTTTTAACGTAACCTTGGTTGCGATATATAAACAAGAAGGCTCATCAGACATATTTTATAACGTAAACTTTGACACTAAAGGCGGCAGGCCAGTCCCTAGCTCACAAATCGTTAAAGAAGGCGATAAAGTAGAAGAGCCGGAAGCCCCTGTTAAAGATGGCTATATTTTTGATGGTTGGTTTAACGGTAATGACGAGTGGGATTTTGATACGGATGTAGTAACTGGCGATTTAAATTTAGTTGCAAAATGGACTGAAGACAATGGCAGCGGTAATGAAGAGCATGATGTAACATTTGATACGGACGGCGGTACCCCAGTGCCACCGGCACAGAAAATTAAAGATGGCGAGAAAGTTACAAAACCACAAAACCCAACAAAACCAGGCTATATTTTTGATGGTTGGTTTAACGGCAATGACGAATGGGATTTTGATACGGATGTAGTAACTGGCGATTTAAATTTAGTTGCGAAATGGACAGAAGATAATGGTGGCGGCAATGACGAAGAACATGATGTAACATTTGATACGGACGGCGGTACCCCAGTGCCACCTCCACAAAAAATTAAAGATGGCGATAAAATTACAAAACCACAAGACCCATCGAAACCAGGTTATATTTTTGATGGCTGGTTTGACGGCGAAGACGAGTGGGATTTTGATAAAGATGTAGTAACTGGAGACTTAGATTTAGTTGCTGAATGGGAAATTGACCCTAACTATAGGTTTACAGTAAAATTTAACGCAGATGGCGGCTCACCTGTCCCTGCAGACCAAAAAATTGGCACAGAACAAAAAGTAACTGAGCCAAACCCAGCCCCGACAAAAGCCGGATATAATTTTGACGGCTGGTATTTAGGCAACAAAGAGTGGGATTTTGATACAGATGTTGTAACTTCGGATATAACATTAGTAGCAAAATGGGAAGTTGACTCTAGGGAAGAACATGAAGTAACATTTGACACAGATGGCGGCACACCAGTACCACCACCACAAAATATTAAAGATGGCGGCAAAGTTACAAAACCACAAGACCCATCAAAACCAGGCTATATATTTGACGGCTGGTTTGACGGCGAAGACGAGTGGGATTTTGACAATGATGTAGTAAATGGTGATTTAGATTTAGTTGCCGAATGGGAAATTGACCCTAACTACAGATTTACAGTAAAATTTGACGCCGATGGCGGCTCGCCAGTGCCAGCAGAACAAAAAATAGGCACAGAGCAAAAAGTAAATAAACCATACCCAGACCCAACAAAACCAGGCTATATTTTCGATGGCTGGTTTGACGGGAATGATGAATGGGATTTTAATACGGATGTTGTAACAAAAGATTTAACTTTAAAAGCTAAATGGGTAACAGACCCTAATTATAAAGATGAGTATACTGTAAAATTTAACCCTAACGGCGGTACACCAACACCGGCAAACCAAATAGTGGCCAGGGGCGGGAAAGTAACAAAACCGGCTGACCCAACAAGGGCAGGCTACCGTTTTATAG
>JAITVM010000270.1 GCA_031285815.1 Clostridiales bacterium
CCGCAGACTATGGAAAAACGCTGAACGTAAGCTCACTACTTCCTTACAAATGGTTGTTTTCTCTTTTGTGGCTCTTTTGTTAAAAAGATTCTAAACAGTTTCTTAGAAAAAATATCGTCAATTTCATATTTAGGTTCAGGAAAAAGATTTTTAAACGGATTGTCTTTATATGGATGTTCTTTAGGGCATAAAACAGCGGTATAATGATTATTTTTATCAAAACCAATAAGATATTTGTCTTCCTCCAGGGCGTCACAAATGTCTTTATTTTTAAGTAACTCTTCAGATACGATCTCAACGAAAAAATCTTTAATGGTGCAGAAAGTTTTTTTATCAAGATATTTTATATATCCTTCAAAATTATGTTTACCATTCATGTAAAACCCTCCTTAAGAAGTTTTGATAAAGTTAAAAGTCATAAATAAATTTCTCAAACACGTTATCAAGGTATATGGCTATATAGTACAATTAACTCCGTTTGCTATATCAATCAGCTTTTCTCTTTATAGCAAACAAAATATCAATTTCAGGGTTCTTGCTTTTAGCCTTACTAGTATGGTATTCATATTCCATGTTTAATTCGTCGTAATTTGATTTTGGTAGCCACTCCATATAAAAGGCCCTTTTTGCTTCCCCGATAGATAAACCCCATAATAAATTTAGTTTAGGCCTCACAGTGGACTTTACATATAAACCTTTTGGTATTGTAAACGTGTCCAAGTTTTTTTCAACAATCAAACCACCAACGAATAAAAGAAAATCTTTTGTTTGTACATCATAGCCTTGTGATAAGACAAAAAACGGTATAACTTCACCATCTTTTTTTTCAGTAATTTCATAATATTTTTTTGAAATAGTTGGGATATCCTTAGATTGTGTTTTATCGTTGG
The DNA here is from genome assembly GCA_031285815.1 of Clostridiales bacterium. Taxonomy (GTDB): domain Bacteria; phylum Bacillota; class Clostridia; order Lachnospirales; family JAITVM01; genus JAITVM01. The sequence continues at coordinate 891 of JAITVM010000270.1, forward strand.
ATTGTTTGCATAGCCCCCAAATTTGTATATCTTCATGTAATTCTGTTACTGTAAAAATTGGCTTGCCCATTTTTTACCCCCTTGTCTTTTATGATAATAAACTTTAGTTATTAAGCTAATATTTTATGTTATAAAATCAGCAAGTAAAAGGCCGGGTATATTAAGCGGTTTTAGCATAATTAATCTTTTCATCCCAGTTATTACGGCCAGCAATTACGCTTCCCCAATCAATTATTCCGGCCCTTAGTTTGTTAAAATTGTTTTTCATTATATTAGTATAACACAATAGAGTTTGGCGATAAGGGCTATTTTAACACTAATAGCAAGATGGTGGTAAAATTATTTCTCTTCAATAGTCCCCAAATAGCCCCCAAAACAAAAAAATGGCAAACAAAAAACCTCGAAACAGAGGGCTATAAATCCCACAATTTCAAGGCTCTTATAAAATAAAAATAGATGGAGATGACGGGAATCGAACCCGTGTCCGAAAACCTACCCACGCAGGCTTCTACCATTATATTTAGTTTTTAAAATTCCCCTTTAATATAATAAGCTAAAAAAAATATAAAAAGGGTAGTTTCTAGGATCTTTCCCCGCTTAGAAACATGGGCGGGAAAGTACCTCACCTAATCGATGCCAAACATCCTAAGCGGTAAGCAACTTAGGGTTGACAGCTGCTTTAATTAAGCAGCAAATGCAAAATTATCGTTGTCGTTTAAATTTATAAACGTTTTTGGTTTTTAAGGTAGTACCGCTACCAATGGCTACCCACATTTCGAAAATCCCCGTCGAAACCATTACATCCCCATAATAATAAAGTTGCTGGTTCATAAATAGGTTTAACATTGCCAGTATACTATATATGAATATAGATAGCAATATTTTTTTTAGGGTAAATCACGAAAATCTACAATTGGGCCCCTTGTGCCACTGTTTTAATTTTATTTATAACCGATAAAAATAAAAGGGGTACCCGTAAATAAAATATATCTGAAAATAGTGCAAAATCTTGTAAAATAGTGTATGATTAATATGTTTATATTAAGATATGGCTGTAGGTTTTTCTCAATTCAAAAATCCTATTTTTTTAATTGGGCCACTCTAATGACTTAGCCTTTCTTTAAAGTAGCGACAATTTATTTACGAATATACCTACCATTGCTTTGTTTGACATCTAATTGTTATTTAAATAATGCATCTGTATTGTAAACTTATGTCAACAACAAAAACAAAAGTGATATTTTAGCAATTCTTAAGTTTTAATCGACATTGGGGGTAAGTGCACATATGCTATAGTATAGTTTTTTGGCTGTGTACTTATTTTGTCTTTTAAGGGTTGCGCCGAGAGAGTGGGGGATTTATGAAAATTAAGTATGTATTAATTATTTTGTCAGCCGTGTTGGTTACATTGGGCGGCGCTTCATTTTTTTTGCTGAGCCAATATAGTAATGTAATGCCGGTAAGCACAATGATTAACGAAATTGATGTCAGCCTTAAAGGGCTTACAAATGCGGTTTATAGTATTGAAGAGGGTTTTGCCACAAATAAAGTTCAGATTTCTATTACTACAGGCGAAGGCAATATGCTAGAATGTAGTGCTGCGGACATGGGGCTTACTATTAACAAATCAGACCTTGAAGGCTCGGTATCCCAAATACTTGCGGCTGAATCCTTTAGCATAGGTAAAGGCATAAATTTTGACAAGAAAGAAAAAGAGGTAGAAATAAAATATAATATAGACAATGGTGCCTTGAATAGTTTTATAGAATCTAATAAAGAATTTTTTGAACCAAGCGGCGGCAAAAAAATTGAGCCTAAAAATAGCTATATTGAACTGAATGCTACAAAAAAACGATTCGAAATAATCCCAGAAGTACTGGGGAATGTGAAAAAAGAAAATGGCAATGAAACCCTATATAATGCACTGATGGATGTAGTAGATAAACAAAAAGGGGATTTATATTCTGAAGGCCCGATAAATATAAACCTTTATGATATTGGGTTCTATGATTTGCCAGAAATTATTGCAGAGGACGAAAATTTAAATAATAACCTTAAATTGTACGAAGATTATTTTTACCGGGATATCTCATTAGATTATTTAGCCGGAAAGGTAGAGCCAATAGAACTAGTTAGCCATTTTGATTGGTTTGTGCCGCAGTACGCTGATGAAAATAAACTTATTTTAGATGCTAACCAACCTTTTGCAGTAAACACTGATTTACTCATGGAATTTATTCGTGAAATTAGTTTTTCGACAGATACATTAGGCATGCCACGACCATTTAAAACACATGGCGGTTATGATATGACAATTAGTGCAGGGTACTATGGCTGGCTGGTTAATGAGCCCTTGACATTGGAAAATATAATAAATGTGTTAGACGATTTTAAAACAAAAGAAAGTAT
>JAITVM010000067.1 GCA_031285815.1 Clostridiales bacterium
ACCGCAAACATCATAGAGCGCCCAGCTTCAGCAACCTGCTCTAAACCAATAGGTGTTAAGACGCCAAAATTTACTGCATTATTTAAAAATAATACTTTTGCTGGCTCCATAAAAATACTGACCAGAGGGATAAGTCGGTTAGACATTAAAAAATTAACCCCTGATGTCAAAATATTATTTAACGCTGTAAAAACCGGGCCTATCCCTACATAACACAACAAAGTAACAATTGCCGTAAAAATACCCGCGCTAAAGTTCCGTACCAACATTTCAAAACCGGCAGGGACTTTGCCTTCATAAAGGTTATCTACTTGCTTCATTAAATACGCAGAGGTTGGGCCTATTACCATTGCCCCCAAAAACATGGTCACATCTGCACCAACAATAAGGCCCATTGTAACCATTGCGGCAACAACGCCACCCCTTGTATCATAGACAGCCTTCCCACCTGTATATGCAACCAGCAAAGGCAATAAATAATTCAGCGTAGGCCCTACAATTTCGTTAAAGTTTTCATTAGGGAGCCAGCCGGTTGGAATAAATAAGGCCGCTAAAATACCCCAAGCAATAAAAGCTAAAATATTAGGCATGATCATACTGCTTAAAAAACTGCCAAACCGTTGAAGTTTTACCCGGAATGTTTGGCCATTGGTATTATTTGTTTTTTCCATTCTCCCCGACCCCTATTCTGCCACCTCATGGTAGCTAAGATACTCAAATGTTGCCCCTTTCCTTGTGCCTTGCATATCATTGCAATGGACGCCCACAAAAGCACCTGTAAATGCGCTCCCTGTTGGCCCTAAAAATGGTTTTGTTATATAATCGTCAGATAGTTTATAAGTATCAAATTTAACTGGCAGCCCATCCCAATACAACCCATCAAAAGAATAAGCAAACTGGTAGTAGGTTGAATTTACAGTTACCCTTAAATATATTTCTGATCCTGATAATACCTGAACCTCACTACCCCTAATTGGCCAAGATAAAGCAGCCGCTTCACAAGATAATAAAGTCAATATTTTGCCTCTATTTTCATCATAAGTAACGTTTAATGATGTCCAGTTCTTGCTGTTATAATAACACAGCAGCCCCGCCATTTGCTGGAAAGACTCTGGCGAAAAACTTACCTTTGTTTCGGCTACAAAATTTAATGATTCAAAGCGGCGTGCTACTAGGGACTGTTCGAAAATAGAATATAAGGACTCTTGCCCAAATAAGGTAAGCCCTTGTTCTGATATTTGGCCCATTTTTTTTGTGAATGGCACCCTTAATGTTTGAAAATCTATAGGTAACCCTTGCCTAAACATATGTTTTTCGGGCCCCCTTCCCCATTTAACTTCTTTAAGCTGGCTTTCTTCTATGTAACGGTTTGCCACTTTACCCCCTTCAACATATGGCCAGCCATTTTCCCAATAAATTTTTGAAATGGCTGTTTCCCTGCCCAATGTACAAAAGCCCCGTTCTTCAAAAAGCCCTTTCCCTTCACGTTTAATTGGGCGGGAAGCTAAATAGGTTAGGTACCATTCATGGGTATCTGTTTCTACTAAAGAACCATGGCCCGTTTTTTGTAAATAGTTATCTGGTGAATACCATGCCGTTAAAATTGGGTTATCTGGATGTACTTCGTAAGGGCCCATTATATTTTCCGAGCGTGCAACGGTAACCGAATGCCCAAATTGGGAACCGCCCTCCGCAGTTACTAAGTAATAGTAACCATTTATTAAATAGATAGAAGGCCCTTCTGTTTTTTGCAAGTGGGTCCCTTTAAATATAATTTTTGGCTTGCCTACTAATGATTGTTTTGTTACATCAAACTCTTGGATACTAATCCCATAGTTCCAAGGGTGGTGGTTCCTAAAATCGTATACCATGTTCAGTACATATTTTTTCCCGCCCTTGTCATGAAATAAGGATGGGTCAAAGCCGCTGGCGTTTAAAAAAATAGGTTCGCCCCATTCGCCGCCTATTTCTGAGGCTGTCACCAGATAATTTCTTACATCCTTAAATGCCCGGTGTTCCCGCATAATAGAATATACTAACCAAAATTTATCATCTGCATGGGTCAAACTTACTGCCCATATCCCACCGCTGTCCGGTATGCCTAAAAGGCCGGCTTGGCTTACCTTATTTAATGGGTGGGCCAATAGGCGCCAATTTTTTAAATCTTTGGAATGGTGGATTTGTACGCCTGGAAACCATTCAAAGGTAGATGTTGCAATATAGTAGTTATCCATATGCTTACAAATAGATGGGTCAGGGTTAAACCCCTTAATAATTGGGTTCTCAATCATATTTTAATTCCTCGCTCTCTATCTCGTTCTTACTTAATTTGTAGTATAATGGTTTTAAATTCTAATAACTAGCCCATTTTACACGTTGTAGTTACCGTTTTTAACGGAATATGGAGGTAGACATGAAAAAGGACCTTTATAGCCATATAAAAAAATTGCCATACCTTGATTTCAGCATTTCTTTCTTCTCTGCCCATAAACAAATTGTCCCTTATGGCTGGGAAAGCCACCAATCTTCACATACTGCTTTTGAAATATTGCTGGTTATCGATGGGGAACAAGAATCTATTATCAACCAAAAAAAATACCTTCTTAAAAAAGGGGACATATTATTAATTGCACCTGGCGTTTTACATATTAACCGTTGTTTTTCCTCAGAAGGCATGAATTATTTTACGGCGCATTTTGATATTGATGACCCTGCTTTACGGTATATTATATTAAAAAATGGCCAATTAATTTATTCTTATGCCTCAGAAAAAAATAAAGCCCTCTATCCTATTTTATGTGAATGGGTTAACCTTTATGATAAAACAGCGCCATACACACTTTCTGACCGCCTATACGTGCTAGAAGTTTTGACTAGGCTGTTAACTGCATTTGTAAAAATATCAGAAGAGTCGGAGGAAAACCAGTATGATATCCAAAGCTTAAGTATCGCACGGGCCATTGCCGAAACCATCCACCATAACTTTAATGCTTTTTTTCTAAATGAAAACCGCAATAAAGAAATACTATCCATGAAACATATTTATAAAGAAGCCAATATTAGCATGAGCTATGGCCTAGAAGTGTTCAAAAAAATATATTCAGTTTCACCAAAGGTATACCTTGACCAGTTAAAACTGAAAGAATCTAAACGGTTATTAAAGAACCCTGATATTTCGGTAGAAATTATTTCAGAGCGGATTGGCTACACAAATGTTACGCATTTTAGCAGGCAATTTAAAAAATGGACAGGGGCTTCGCCAAAAAAATACCGTGAAACTTAAAATTTATCAACATTTTAGGGGAATTTGAAAAATATCATTTGTTAAAATAAGAATTATCATTTATTATGAAATTGAATATAAAAATTTATGTGAGGAGACTAGATAATGATAAACCCGTATCTTGTTTTTAACGGAGAGTGTAACGAGGCCCTTAACTTCTACCGTAATGTTTTCAATTGTACTGAACCTAAAATTATGCCCTATGGGGACTATATGCCGGAAGGCTCAAAGACCCCGCCGGAGCTGCTGCGGGGTTGGGTCATGCACGCTGAAATGGCTATATGCGGCGTAAATGTCTGGTTTGCGGACGAAGCTAACGATGTAACAAAAGGCAATAGCGTCAGGCTGTCGGCGGCCGTCCAAAGCGGCAAGGAAGCATCTGAAATTTTTAATTCGCTTTGTGCCGGGGGCAATGTAACCCTCCCGCCCACCGAAACCTTCTATAGCGTATTTCACGCGGCGGTTACGGACAAGTTCGGCGTAAATTGGAATGTTGTTGCGGCTGAAAACCCAAAAGCGGAAAAAAATAAATAACAGGCGGGTTTACAGTACGCAATTTTTAGGCGCATGCCCTGTTGCTAAAGCGAAGCAGAACAGGCGCACTATTAAAAAAATGGGGCCCATTAAATATTGGATGAGGGGATTTGATGAAAAAATATAGCACCATGCGTATCATAACACTTGCCCTGTTTCTTCTATATATAATGGTGATACTGTTCCTTCTTATAATCCCGAATAGCTACCGCGGCCATAATGTTTTGGTAGGCGGGCTTACATGGGGGCGTTGGCTTGGGTTCGTTTCGCGTAATATCAATATTGTGCCCTTTAAGGGGCTCACACAGCAGATAGGCTTTATAATTGCGGAAAGGAATACGGTGCGGGTTATAATTTACCTGGTAGGCAATTTCGTTGGTTTCGCACCTTTGGGTTTTTTTCTGCCTGCACTATTTGCCAGGGAAAGAAAATTTGCTGCCTATCTTATTACAACCTTAATGTCTATTACGGTTTTGGAACTCTTGCAGTTAATAACAATGCGCGGCTCTTTTGATATTGACGATATTATTTTAAATACAGCCGGGGCCTGTATTGGTTTCTTCTTTGTGGGAAAAGCAAATTCGCGGCTGGGCGTTTTCTAGCCCCAGCAAAAACCTGAAGAAACCGGAAAAGCCTAAGTACCCCCAAATATACAATGCCGGTAATTTGTGGCCATACCCACAGTTACCGGCATTTATTTTACAAGTAAATTATTATAATTTTAGCTATCTATGTATTAAAAAGCATAGCATAAGGGATTAATATTATGTTATACTGGGTATATACCGTTAGTATTTTTTATCCAAAATTATGTAATTTATTATTAAAGTATATAGGGCAAGGTGGTACGCATGTATATAAATGAGAAATTTTTAAATTACGCTTTTAAAGACGAAATTATTGTGCCACAAAACTGTGGCAATATTACCATAAAGAAACAAAACTTAGGCTTATTAAATTTGCCAACCGGTAAGATAGTCGCCAACGACCCCTGTGTTTTTTTTGAAACAGAAGAATTTACAGTAAAAGTAGAACCCGGCATCTACCCAGTTTCAATTTCTATCGCTGAATTTAGTGAAAATGGGGATAAGGTGGTTGCGTTCGCTATGATAAAATTTTCCGGCAGCAAACCAGTTAAATGGGCGATGGCGCTAATTGATGGGCAGGGGCTTGAATGCCTAAGCGGCGACAGTTTTTATGGGTACGGCGTAGACTCTGGGGTTGGCGGTTTTATGGATAAATCTATAGCAGACAAGGTTTTGGCCTCAGATTTAGATTTATATGATATATTTGAAGGGCAATTTAATAAAACGCATAACGGGGATTATTCGTATGCGTCGGGAAATATTACCGGAAGCGGAAACAGCGATATTATAGCTTTCTCAAGTGGTTACGGTGACGGCGCTTACCCATCTTATTTTGGTTATGATGAATCGGGCAAGGTTTGTTCGCTGGTTACTGAATTTTTTGTTATTGAGGGGTGAAATGCCCACACACTTTAAAGGTTGGGGGCACCCCTTGCTAATAATTTAACCCCCGTAGTTATGTTACGGGGGCTTTTTTTACATATACCGGTCCGGCATCATGCTTACAAATTTAGTATATTGCCCAAGCCACATTAGGTCCACAGTCCCGGTGGGGCCATTACGCTGTTTTGCAATGATAACCTCGGCTTGGTTTTTTTTATCCGTATCCGGGTTGTAATATTCGTCACGGTATAAAAATGCCACCACGTCGGCATCCTGCTCAATTGCGCCAGATTCCCTAAGGTCTGATAAAATTGGGCGGTGGTCGTTCCTTGTCTCGCTGGCGCGGCTAAGCTGTGAAAGCGCAATAACAGGGGCCCCCATCTCACGGGCAATAGCTTTAAGCGACCTGGAAATTTCAGATATTTCTTGCTGCCTAGACTCCGGCCTGCCCGCCCCGGACATAAGCTGAAGGTAATCTATTAAAATAAGCTTGATACCCTTATCCATCTTTAAACGCCGGCATTTGGCGCGCAGCTCTATTATAGAAATCCCTGGCGTATCGTCTATGTAAAGGGGGGCTGTAGAGAGCGGGCCCATAGCCATTGCAATTTTTGTCCAGTCTTCGTTTTCTATTGCGCCGGTCCGCAGTTTTTGCGCATCAACCAAGGCCTCTGCACACAAAAGCCTGTTAACAAGCTGCTCCTTGCTCATTTCCAAGCTGAAGATAGCGGTAGGTATATCATTGCGCACAGCTGCGTTCTGGGCGATATTAAGTGCAAATGCCGTCTTCCCCATAGATGGCCTTGCGGCTATCAGGATTAAATCTGAAGGCTGAAGCCC
>JAITVM010000091.1 GCA_031285815.1 Clostridiales bacterium
AATTCCGTAATAACATGTGAAAGCCCCGGGCGGCTGGCAGAAAAATTCCCCGCTATGTTTGATAAAATTTTAGTTGACGCACCCTGTTCCGGTGAGGGCATGTTTAAATCAAACGCCGACGTTAAAAAATCTTATAACGAAGGCAGCAATATATATTATTCGGAAACCCAAAAAAACATTTTACCCTGCGCCCGCAAAATGCTTGCCAGCGGCGGTGAAATTATATATTCTACATGTACGTTCTCGCCTATAGAAAACGAGTATGTTATTAAAGATTTCCTTGGCAAAAATCAAGATTTCGAATTAGTAAAAATAGGCCACAGTGCCCTTGGCGTTTCGGAAGGCATAGATATAGGCGGCGGGCAAATGTTAAACTGCGCCCGGGTCTGGCCCCATAAAGCAAAAGGCGAAGGCCATTTTGCCGCCAAGCTCCGGCACTTAGGCAAAAAAAACACAAGCCGCCGCGAAAACATAAAAACAAAGTCACCGAAAAATATTGGCAACTATTTAGAGTTTGCGCAAAATTATTTTATTGACGTATCATTTGATAATATATATTGTGTAGATAATAAAATATATTCTATTTGTGGCCTGGCCCCGGATTTTTCTGGGCTCCGTGTTCTGCGTGGGGATTTTTGCCTTGGCGAAATAAAAACAAAACGCTTTGAGCCGTCCCAGGCTTTGGCTATGGCTTTGCAAAAAAGCCAATTTAAAAATACAATTGAATTAAATAGCCAAGAGGCCCCGCGGTACCTAAGCGGCGAATCTTTTGAAGCAGATGCAAATGCGGGGTTTAACCTCGTTTGTTATAAGGGCTACCCGCTTGGCTTTGGAAAAGTTATTGACGGCAGGCTAAAAAATAAATATATGAAAGGCTGGAGGGTTAATCTTGGATAACCGTGGTTTCTTCCCGATAAGCAAAGAAGATTTAATACAGCGCGGCATAAAAACCTTAGATTTTGTTTTGGTATCCGGCGATGCATATGTTGACCACCCTTCCTTTGGCGCATGCATAATTGGCAAGGTATTGGAAGCGGCCGGCTATACTGTTGGCATTATAGCCCAGCCTGACTGGGCAAACCCAAATGCCTTTACTATATTAGGCTGCCCCAGGCTGGCTTTCCTTGTTACATCCGGAAACATAGACAGCATGGTTAACCATTATAGCGTAGCAAAAAAACGCCGGCAGAAGGATTATTATAGCCCCGGCGGCGAAATGGGCAAACGGCCCGACAGGGCAGTTACCGCCTACTGTAACCAGATACGGGCTAACTATAGCAAAACGCCCATAATAATTGGCGGTATAGAAGCAAGCCTCAGAAGGCTTGCGCATTATGATTACTGGGACAATAAAGTACGCAAATCCATTTTGGCCGGCTCCGGTGCCGATTTATTGGTTTATGGCATGGGCGAAAGCCCTATTGTTGAAATTGCGGACTGTTTAAATTCCGGCTTAGATATAAAAGATATAACTTATGTAAAAGGCACGGCCTATAAATCCAAAAGCCTAGAAACGGCTTACGATTATATAATGCTGCCATCGTTTAAAGATGTTTCTACAGATAAAAATAAATACTGCGACAGCTTTCTGCTGCAATATAAAAACACATGCCATGTAAATTCTAAAACCTTAGTTGAACCTTATAACGGTTATTATATTATCCAGAACACCCCAACTGCGCCGTTGGCCCGTGGCCGCCTTGACCTGGTATATTCGCTCCCGTATGAAAGGGCTTACCACCCAATTTATGAAAAAATGGGCGGCGTGCCCGCTATAGAAGAAGTAAAGTTCAGCCTCATAAGCAACAGGGGCTGTTTTGGCAGCTGCAATTTTTGTGCGCTGGCGTTCCACCAAGGCCGGGTTTTACAAAGCAGGAGCCACCAGTCAATCCTGCGTGAAGCCGAGGAGATTGCTGCCGATAAGGATTTTAAAGGGTATATACATGACGTAGGCGGGCCCACCGCTAATTTTCGCGAGCCATCCTGCGGCAAACAAATGGATAACGGGGTTTGTAAAGAAAAGCAGTGCTTATACCCAAGCCCCTGCAAAAACTTAAACGCCACACATAAAGACTATTTATCGCTATTGCGGAAACTACGGGGACTGCCTAAAGTAAAAAAAGTATTTATCCGTTCCGGCATCCGGTTTGATTATTTAATGGCGGACAAAGAAAATGGCGAATTCTTTAAAGAGCTATGTGAGCACCATGTAAGCGGTCAACTAAAAGTAGCCCCTGAGCATGTAAGCCACGAAGTTTTAAAGTATATGGGCAAACCAAAAATAAATATTTTCGAAAGCTTTAGCAATAAATTTTATAAAACCAACGAAAAATTAAATAAAAAACAATATTTAGTGCCCTATTTAATGTCCAGCCACCCCGGCTCAGATATTAATTCCGCCATTGAGCTTGCGCTTTATTTAAAAAAAAGGGGCATTACGCCAGAACAGGTCCAGGATTTTTACCCTACACCGGGGACGCTTTCAACTTGTATGTATTACACTGAAATGGACCCATTTACCAGGGGCAAAGTATTTGTTGAGAAAAACCCGCATAACAAAGCAATACAGCGGGCATTAATGCAATATAAGCTGCCACAGAACCATAGTTTAGTAATAGAGGGCCTAAAACAAGCAGGGCGCGAAGATTTAATCGGGTTCTCTGAACATTGTTTGATAAAACCTAGGCAGGTTAAAAATAAAAACCATAAATCCATATTAAAGGGGAGAAAACGATGAAATATATCAGTACCCGGGGCGGCGCAGGTTATAAGGCTGCCAGCGGGGCAATTTTAAAAGGCATTGCTTCCGACGGGGGGTTATATGTACCCGAAGCCATGCCAAAATTAGAAATGCCGCTAAAAAACCTAATTGATTTATCATACCAAGGCTTGGCATATGAAATATTGAAAATATTTTTAACTGATTTTGATGGCGGCGTGCTCAAAAACTGTGTCGAAAAAGCTTATGGCAGTAATTTTGATACAGATTTAATTGCCCCCTTAGTTAAAAATGGCGCCGGTTATTTTTTAGAGCTCTTTCATGGCCGGACGCTTGCGTTTAAAGATATGGCTTTATCAATATTGCCGTATTTAATGGCGGCGGCCGCAAAAGAAAATAATTTGGGCAAAAAGATTGTGATTTTGACTGCCACAAGCGGCGATACAGGTAAGGCTGCCTTAGAGGGCTTTAAAGATGTGGAAGGCACCAGCATAATAGTTTTCTACCCAAAGGGCGGCGTTTCAGAAATCCAAAAGAAACAAATGCTAACAACCGGTGGATCTAACACGTTTGTATTTGGCGTTACAGGGAATTTTGACGACACACAGACTTATGTAAAACAAATATTTACCGACCTGCCCCTTGCAAAGAAGCTGGACAGCAACGGGTATGTGTTTTCATCCGCAAACTCTATAAACATCGGCAGGCTGCTCCCCCAAATAGCCTATTATTTCTATGCATATGCGCAAATGGTTAAAAATAATTATATTGCCTTTGGCGAAGGGCTAAATTTTACAGTACCTACCGGAAATTTTGGGAATATATTAGCCGGATATTATGCAAAGGGCCTGGGGCTCCCTATCCATAAATT
>JAITVM010000062.1 GCA_031285815.1 Clostridiales bacterium
CCCGGTTGTTATACACCCAATTGTAGTTATGCTAGGGGCTATGGTTGTTGGTGGTATTTATGGCGGGCTTGTTGGGCTTTTAAAAGCTAAATATGGCATACATGAAGTTATTACTTCCATAATGTTTAACTGGATTGCACTTTATGTCAATAACTTTTATGTATCATCGTCAGGCCTCAAAAAACCAAATTCCGAGGCTGTTTATGAAATACAAAAAACGGCGTATATAAATGTTTTGCAAACTTGGAAAGATAACCCGGATAAAGTTGCGGTATTAAAGGAATCACCTGTATGGGGTGATATTATAATAAGGACAGACTTAAATTATGGAATAATAATCGCTATTATATGTGCAATTATCGTATGGTTTATAATAAATAAAACAACATTGGGTTATTCTTTAAAGGCCGTGGGCTTTAATAAGGACGCGGCTGAATTTGCCGGCATTGATGTAAAAAAATCTATGTTTATCTCAATGGCAATAGCTGGGGCAATAGCTGGGCTTGCGGGTGCAATTTACATAACCGGTATGAACCCACACAGGATTGGTACCCTGTCACTCCATGAAAATTATGGGTTTAATGGGCTGTCTGTAGCATTGATATCAGCAATAAACCCTATTGCATGTATATTCGGTGGGTTGTTTTATGGCTCTCTGAAATTCGGCGGCACACTTGTCCAATCACAGCTTGGTACGCCAACAGAAATAATTAACATAATGATCGGCGTGATTGTTTACTTCATTAGTATAAAAACTATTGTTAATATAGTTGCAGGGAAAATTAAGCTTGCAAAAAAAGCGGATAAGGGGGCTACTAGCCAATGATCCAGCTACTCCTCATATTAAATATAACGTTTATGTATTCAGCCCCTCTTATATTTGCGGCGCTTGGTGGGGTTATTTCAGAAAAATCAGGGGTGGTTAACCTTGCGTTAGAAGGGCTCATGACTATTGGTGCTTTTATAGCAGTTTTAGTAGCCCATAAAACCGGGGACCCGTTTATCGGGTTTTTAGCCGCAGGTTTTTCAGGTATGCTATTGTGCCTCTTGCATGCGTTTGCATCTATAACTTTAAAAGCTGACCAAACCATATCTGGCATTGCATTAAATTTAATGGGCCCAGGCTTGGCGTTATTCCTTAGCCGTATATTTTTTGAGGGCTCTGTAATGACTACCCCGGTACCGCGTACAATACCTAAAATATTAACATTTTTGGGGGTTAGTGTTGAAGGGGATGTGGTTTTGCAAAACCTGAATATTGATTTGACTGTGTTCATAGCATTATTGATTGCGGCCTTAATGTATTTTGTTTTTTATAAGACGAAATGGGGGTTAAGGGTACTGGCTGTTGGCGAGCACCCTCAAGCCGCTGATTCCCTTGGCATAAATGTTTATAAAGTTAGATACGCCTGTGTGCTTCTTTCAGGTTTTTTAGCCGGTTTAGGCGGGGCAGCTTGCTCTCTTGCGATAGTTGCGATCTTCTCGCCGACTATTATTTCGGGTAAAGGGTTTATTGCGCTAGCAGCGGTTATTTTTGGGAAATGGAAGCCGCATGGCGCGGTTTTAGCTTGCCTGCTCTTTGGGTTTGCCCAGGCGCTTGTGGTCGTGCTTGGTGGGACTAGCCTTGATATTTCACCACATTTGTTAAGTATGATACCATATGTCTTAACCCTTTTAATATTGATAGCTTTTGTTGGGAAATCTGTTGCGCCAAAATCATCTGGCCAGCCATTTGAAAAAGGCATTAGGTAAATATAATAAATTAAAAAAACAGCAAGCTGGTTTATCCCAAGCTTTAAAATAGCCTAGGATAAAACCAGTTTGCTGTTTTTTAAAACACGGTTTAAAAAGATAGAAGTACAAAGTTTTGTTTTATAATATTTGGATATTATTTTTTTCACATAATTCAACCATATCATCTGGCCAGATAGACGCTTGGACTTCGCCAATATGCGCTTTGTTTAATAAAAACATACAAATCCTGCTTTGGCCCAGGCCGCCGCCAATAGTATGGGGGAGCTCCCCATTAAGTATTGATTGGTGATATGGGAGGGATAAGCGTTCACTAAACCCACTTGAAACTATTTGATTTTTTAATGTGCCGCTATCGACACGGATACCCATAGAGGAAACCTCAAAAGCCTGGTTTAATAGGGGGTAATACAATAATATGTCACCATTTAACGCCCAGTCGTCATAATCGGGGGCACGCCCGTCGTGTGGTTTGCCTGATTTTAAGTTTTGCCCGATTTGGGATAGGAAAACGGCGCCGTATTTTCTACAAATTTCATTTTCACGCTCTTTTGGTGATAGTGCTGGGTACATATCATAAAGCTCTTGCGCAGTAATGAAAGTGATTTCTTCAGGCAGGTAGTTTTTTAAAACCGGATGTAAGTTTAAAACCATGGAACCTATTTTTTTAAATACTTTATAAATACGCTGTACGGTTGCATATAAGGTTTCTAAATTGCGGTTGTCAACAGAAATAATTTTTTCCCAGTCCCATTGGTCAACATATATCGAATGCAAATTATCTAATTCTTCGTCACGCCTTATTGCGTTCATATCAGTATAAAGCCCTTCGTTCTTCAAAAAACCATACCGTTTTAAAGCAAGGCGTTTCCATTTTGCCAGCGAATGTATAATTTCAACATCATCGCCAGTATCCTTAATATCAAAAGAGACGGGGCGCTCTACCCCGTTAAGGTTATCGTTAAGCCCGGAGTTTGGCAAGACAAAAAGTGGTGCCGAAACCCTAGTTAAGTTTAGCTCTTCTGCCAATAGTTTTTCAAAATTATCTTTTACAAATTTAATTGCTATTTCGGTTTGGCGGATACTAAGCCTCGGGTCATAATGAGAGGGAATTATTAATGGCATAAAAAATCCTCCTGCGCTTATTAGAATTACAATATACTATATACTTTTTGATTTAATTATGCAACATAGGTAAGTTTAACAAACTAATATAATGGGAAGAATTTCAGACAAATTACATGTGCCAGCGTATTATTATTTTGAATGGAATAATTATAATGTTGAGGTGGCCTATTGATATGGATGATTTAAAAAATATGTTTGGCAAACTTACAAAAAATATAACGAAAACTTCTTCAGGGATGCTTAAATCTGTAAAGCTTTCGATGAGCTTGGCAGGTGAGGAAGACAAACTAAAATCCATCTATAGCGAGATTGGTAAAAAGGTTCATGAAATTTATGCTTATGGCGGGACTTTAGGGGCTTTTTTTGATGAGAAATATGCTGAGATACTACAATGCGAAAAACAGATTAAGGAATTAAAAGAATTGATCGAAGCTTCTAAGGGCACAATGCTATGCCCAAATTGCAGCAAATCAATTTCCGATTCGGCAGTTTTTTGCCCGAAATGCGGATATAAAATGGTTGGGGCAGATAAAATAGTTGTAGAAACGCCGGTTAAGCCGGTTGAAGAAGAAATACCAGCAGCGCCTCTTACCCCTGAACCTAGGACAGAACCTGTATCAAAAGTTTGTTCAGCTTGTGGGCACGTTAATTCCGATGAAGATAAATTCTGTTTGGCATGTGGTAGGAATTTGTAAAAAAATACGGGAAAGGCCGGAGGGGATTAATATTGCCGATAATAAGTTACAAGAACTGTTAAGCAATTTTAGCGGGGTAGCAAAACAAAGGTACAAAATAGCTATGTATGGGCACAAAATAAAAAGCTATAAAAATGAAATGAATTTAATTTTTAGGAAAGTCGGCATATTAGTGTTTGAAAATAAACTGACTGACGATAAAGAAGTTATTAAGCTTTTTGCTTCTATTGAGCACTATAAAAATAAAATTATACAAATTGACAAACAATTAAACGATATTAAAAGCCTTGAGTATAGAAAAGAAGAAAACCAAAATTCTGTAACCTTTGAAAAGGCCGACTATAAAAAACCAACAATGGACGGCTCTGATTTGATTATGGCACGTACTAGCGAAGGCATAAAGCTTGTCCGTTTTTGCCCCCATTGTGATTATGCAAATGATTCCAGCTTAGCAGTGTGCGAAAATTGCGGCCAAAAAATTTCTGATTAAGATATTGCATTAT
>JAITVM010000279.1 GCA_031285815.1 Clostridiales bacterium
AAGATATGTGTCTTAAGGATTTAATGCACATTTGGCTTTTTGAAGTTATGCGCCAAAAATTAGCATATAATACTTTTACGTCGTACGAAACCACGTACAGGAAATATGTGTTAAAAATAGGCAATCTGTCTGCGTTAAAAGTATATGATATTAAACCGTTAACGCTGCAAAGGCTTTATAATGATATGGACAAAATGGGGTTAAAAAAGACTGTAATCCCCAGAGTAAACAGATTATTATGTGCTTTTTTTAATTATGCGTTATTACAAGGCTACATAGTCAAAAACCCTACGTATAAATTAACAATACCAACTAAAAAAGAGTATGAGTCTAGCGCAAGATGTGTCGCCCCTTTTACAAACGAGGAAATCAATCTGATTATCAACAATGCTAAAGGACTGTATAAGTTTTTATTTAAACTCGCTTTTGCCACCGGGTTAAGGCGTGGCGAATTATTGGGGCTTAAGGTAAAGGACTTAGATTTAATAAACAATGAAATACATGTTGTGCACGCTCTTAAAGATGTTAAATCCTTCGAAGACAGTAATAAATATGTATATAAGAGAGTTTTGGAACAACCAAAAACAAAATCCAGTATCAGGATTGTGCCTATACCTAGCGCGATTATTTCCGATTTAAAAAAATATTTGAACGAACAAAAAGAAAAATGTATGTCCTTGGGGCAACCATATAATGATGAGTGCTTTTTATTCACAAATAAATTCGGGCGAACAATTAATAGTAGCATTTTGCAAAAAGCATGGATTTATACATTGGAGCATGCTGGGGTAGAACGTAGAGTTTTTCACAACACACGGCATACATACGCAACAAAACTTTTTGAACAAGGCGTCCCGCTTAAAACAGTGCAAGTATTGCTTGGACATGCAAATATTGCCATAACTAGCGCTATTTATACGCACGTTATGCCGAGAGAAAAAGAGATGGCGGTGGACAGGCTTAATTTCATTTTTGAGTCCGGCACCAAAAACTAAAGTGGGAAAAAGTCGGGAAAAGATGTTTTTAATGTATGTTGTTTATAAAATCAAACCCATTCAAACCCTGAGTTATCGGGGTTTTTATTAATTACGCGTTATGTTGTGACTCATTTATTTCGATAATATGTCATGAGTTGGTTTTGAAAAAAATGAAATTAATAGTATAATAAAAAATAATGTATCTTTTTTAGACTTAATTGATTTTAAGTTGAAGCATTAAAAGGCTACAATGTCATTTATTATTTTAATTGTACTGAGGAGTTAAGCTATATGATAATAGGTATTGATCTTGGAACAACTAATTCGCTGGTAGCTTATTTTACAGAAAGCGGGCCCCAAATTATCCCTAATTCATTTGGGGAGAACCTGACGCCATCTGTTGTTAGCGTTGGCGAAGAAGGGGA
The DNA here is from genome assembly GCA_031285815.1 of Clostridiales bacterium. Classification (GTDB taxonomy): domain Bacteria; phylum Bacillota; class Clostridia; order Lachnospirales; family JAITVM01; genus JAITVM01. The sequence goes on from JAITVM010000279.1 coordinate 1,403, forward strand.
AGTATACATTGGCAAGATTGCAAAAGAGCGGCTAATTACCAACCCCGATATGAGCGTAAGCGTTTTTAAAAGGGGGATGGGCTCAAAGAAAGAATATGTAATGGGCGAAAAAATATATTTGCCAGAAGAGCTTTCGGCATTAATAATAAAAAAATTGAAAGAGGATGCGGAGGATTATTTAAAAACAGGGGTCGAAGAGGCGATAATATCTGTGCCCGCATATTTTAATGACATACAAAGGCGTGCAACAAAAATGGCAGGCGAGATTGCAGGGCTTAAAGTGGAGCGTATTGTTAATGAGCCTACTGCCGCTGCAATTGCTTATGGTTTACATGAAAAAAAAGACTATACCAAGTACTTAATTTTTGATTTAGGCGGCGGCACATTCGACGTCTCTATTTTAGAGCTTTATAAAAATGTTATGGAAGTCCGGGCCGTGGCTGGGGACAACTTTTTAGGCGGCGAGGATTTTAATAATGTTTTAGAGATTATGTTTATGCGTGAACATGATATAAAAGAAAGCAGCCTTTCAAAAAAAGATATGGCCGCCCTTTCTAAAGCGGCAGAACTAGCGAAAAGGGGCTTTACATCTAAACAAGAGGTTACCATGTCTTGTAAAATAGGCGGGCAGGTTTATGAAATGGGTGTAGATATTAAAACCTATGAACGCAATTGCGAATTGCTTTTTGGCCGGCTTAAAAAACCTATTGTAAGGGCCCTTTCTGACGCCTCAATAAAATTGGCCGATATTGATACAATTGTATTGGTTGGCGGGGCTACCAAATTTTCTTTGGTTAAAAATTTTGTAGCCAAGCTTTTTGGGCGCCTACCGGCCTCTTCAATTAACCCGGATGAAGTTGTTGCACTTGGTGTTGCCCTCCAATGCGCAATGAAAGAGCGGGACGCTATGATAAAAGAAATAGTGCTTACCGATGTTTGCCCGTTTACTTTGGGGACAAGTGTTTCAAATATGGTTAGCGACGGTATATACCAGCATGGGAATTTTTTCCCTATTATTGAGCGTAACACAATAATACCAGTGTCTAGGGTCGAACGGTTTTCCACAATAAATGATAACCAAAAAGTTATTAGGATAGATATTTTGCAAGGCGAGAGCCGCAAATCAAAAGATAATATTTTTCTGGGCGAGCTTGTACTGGATGTTATGCCGGCACCTGCTGGGCGGCAAAGCGTCGATATCCGTTACACATATGATATAAATGGTATCTTGGAAGTAGAAGCAACAATTGTGTCTACTAAAGAAGTTAAAAAAGTAATAATAGAAAAAAACCCTGGCATCCTATCCGAAGCAGAAATAAATAGGCGCCTGGAAGAAATCAGCTCCATAAAAATCCACCCAAGGGAAAAAGATGAATATGCTTTTGTTTTAGCTAAAGGCGAGCGTATTTATGAAGAATCCGTAGGTGAAACGAGGAAGATGGTTGCAAATTACCTTAGTCGTTACGAAGAGGCTTTAGACAAGCAGGATGAACTTGCAATTAGAAAAATGGCGAAAGAGCTTTTGGATTTATTTGAATACATTGAGGAAAACGAGATAGAATAAGCAAATTAAATATTAAAAAAATCTACTGCCAAACAAAAAACAGCATAGCCGCCAGCCATGCTGTTTTTTGTTTGGTTATTTTATGGTTATTAAAACCGCAGCCAGCGGTATTTTTTATTAGAAATTAGGCTCGATAAGGCCATAAGACCCTTCGTTTCTTTTATATACTACGTTTACTTCATCTGATTCAGGGTTTTTAAATACATAGAAGTTATGCCCCAAAAGCTCCATTTCCATAATAGCCTCTTCAGGGTCCATAGGCTTAACCGCAAATTTTTTAGTACGCTCAATTAATAAATTATCATTTGTAAGGACATTTTCATCAATATTAAGGCTGTTAAACTCTTCTTTAAATGCTGGCTCTTTCCTGGATTTTTCCCTCAGCCTGCTTTTATATTTGATTAATTGTTTTTCTAAAATATCAATTATTTTGTCAACTGCGCTATACATATCCACATCTACGACTTCGGCACGTAAAACCCTTTTTCTCATCGGTATGGTAACTTCTATTTTATGTTCATGTTTAACAATAGAAAGCTTAACGTTAGCATTAGTGTTGGCAGGCAAGAATTTATCAAGCCTGTCTAATTTTGATTTAACCCTTTCTTTCAAAGAGTCAGAAAGCACAGAATCTTTACCGGTAAATTTGTAATTCATAAAAAGCTCTCCTAACATATAAGTATTTGCCCCCATACAAACATATAATTCCGGTTAAAGGGGGGGCAGGGGTAACCGAAAGGCCAATACACTTCTTATATAATATAACTATTCGACAGGTGAAGGGAAATCCCTTTCTTTAATTTATATTTTATATTTTTTATGTGGGCAAACCGATTGACATGATTTTGAATTTATTATATACTTAACACTTAATTAATGAGATATAAACTTTCCATGCTAGCCGGGGGTGTAGCGGCCCCCTGTTACCCGCAATCCGCTATAGCGGGGGTGATGCTTGCCGGAGGCTCCTTTTTTGTGGGGCCTGGGCTTGGTAAGTGGTGTTGACGATCTGGTCTTGCGCAATGGCCCTTTGTGAACCGTGTCAGATCCTGACGGAAGCAGCACTAAGCATTCGGTGCCATGTGCCGCGGGGGTGCTGGGTTTGAGCTAACTGCCGGGATACCGCCCGGAAGAAAATGTCGATGGCAAGTGCATGGATTTTAATAATAATATAAAAACCTCAGTGATTTATAATTGCTGGGGTTTTATTTTCTTTACAGTAATATTATGCCTGGCAAAAAGAAAATTATTAATAATTATTATTGCGGCAATTTGGTTGCGTATTTTAATAAAAAAATACCCAGTGGCTGGGTATTTTTTTATTTTTGTTGCCCCAAAATTTGTTAGAAGCCTTTTTCCTGGCTAAGGA
>JAITVM010000294.1 GCA_031285815.1 Clostridiales bacterium
ATAAAGATGGGAAGATATATTACGGCAACCCAAACAATGGCTTTGTAGGGGACATGTATAATTTTTCAGAAAATGGGCTGGGTGTTTACCATAAACCTATATACGGGCTTCTTGACCAGTATATGCCGGGGCGTGCTATAGACATAACCGGTTCGGATTTTGAAAATGTTTTGTTTTTTATTAATAATGGCATACCGGCCTGGGTGATTATAAATTCTACTTATAAGCCGCTCCCTGATAATATGTTCGAAACATGGCAGACCGGGGATGGTGAAATTTCTGTTACGAATAAAGAGCATTCGGTTTTGGTAACGGGTTATGACGAAAATTATATATACTTTAACGACCCGCTTGGTTACCAGTCCCATGCACCACGCCAAGAGTTTGAAGACGCATGGCGCCAAATGGGCAGCCAAGCAGTAACGGTTTCCGGTAATTAAACATTATGCCTTTAGCCGGCTAACACATCTTGTCCGCTTATGTCAAAATGTTAAATATGGTTTTCGTTGTTTGTATAAATTGATGATGCTATAATTCAGTTAGGTTAATAGCGGTTTAAAGGTAACAAGTATAATAGTTGCTACTAAAGAGGAGTTGTTGAGATGGAATTATATAAATTAGAAAATAAAAAATTTATTGCAGCTGCTATGGTTTTAATTGCGGTTTTTTTGGTTTTCAGCAGCCATTTTGCAGTCAAGGCGGATAATGGGTGGCTCACAGAAACACCGGACGGTTATTATGATATTGGCAATAACTTAGAAGTTAAGCTTGATATTTTAAATTCAAATAAGGAGCCGGTTGGGGATAACAGTAATTTTTTTTATAACGGGCAAAATGTCTATATTAAATTAGACTGGCGTACAGTTGATATTGTTGAAAAAAGCACCTCTTTAGAAATTAAGCTGCCTGTTGGCCGCTTAAATAGCCAGATTAGTTTTGAGTCGCCACTTTTTAGGAATGTAGAAGTTGTATCGGAGGATTCAAAAATATTAACCTCGCTAAAAGCAGACGGTTCAACAATAACTACGTTTTTTATGGCAGATAGCCCGATAGTCCAGGGCAAAGAAGGTACAATTTTAATACCGCATAATATATTTGTAAGCCCGGACGCGGATAAGTTTTCATTTAGCACATTGGAGTTTATTTTAACAACAGATAATGGGCAGAAGAAATATGTAAGAAAAGAGGTTAATGGGATTAGCGACGGGTTGCTGGTAAATAATTTTTCTTTAAAAGATAAAGCTAATGGCCAAAACATAGAATCATTTGCAACCCAGGACAATAATGACGCCGCCTTAACTTTTAATTATCAAAGCGGTAGCAAAGGCATTAGTGCCGGGGATAGTATTTTATTAAAATTTAACGGGTTTAGCAATGAAAAGAATGCGAAAATAAAACCGTATGCTTTTGAAATGATTGATATATTTGATGATTCGGGGGCAAAAGTTGGTTACATAATGTTTTTGGACAGCAGCAATGGGGATACATACATGCGCGTAGTTTTCAACAACGCATTTGAAGGCAAAGGCAAAGTTACCGGGCATATAAATGTATTAACGGATGTATCATTTGCTGAATTGACAGATGGTGAATCCATACTCGGCATAACAGCTAATAATATAGAAAATACTTTAACTGTTAGGGGGCCAGGGGGCGGGGCCGGTACTTTAGAATATAGGTTCAGCAATGATTTAGGCGGCGGCATAATCAGAAAAATATCTGTAATAAATGAAGCTGATGTGTTAACCCAACAGCAGTCGCCGGAACTCCCTTTAAATCTGCATAGGGGGTATAAATTATCTGAAGTGGTTACGGAGCCTGGATATAGTATAGATGAAAATTCTATTAGGGTAATTAAATTCCTTTCAAAAACCAGCGGCAAAAGCGGGGAAGCCACTAGCTATGGGCTTGACTCTGCTATGCTAAAAAATTCAAGCTCAGAAGGGTACAATATTTCAATTGGCAGCCCGGGGTTTGAAGGGCAATCTGGAATGAATATTCAGGAATTTGAAGCTTACATAGGCAAAGAAGGTATTTACAGCCCTGAAGAAAATGAAAGCGGCGCCATAATTGGGTTCAGCTTAGATTTAGGTGATATAAACGAGCCAAAGGGGCTTAACGGTGAATATGTAATTATGGGCAGTAACGGGTCCGTTAGTAGGGTGCCTAGGGATGAAAAGGCGTTCGGATATATAGTATATTATAATATTTTAAAGAATGAAAGTGGCAGCGGGGGCGCTAGCGGCATAATTGAATCCGGCGACGCAAAAGCCCGCGTTAAGGTAACAAACAAAGATTTAGAAACAGGTGAAAGCATTGGTGGGGCAGAATTTGATGTTTATTCTAATATGGGGTTTAAACTAAGCGGCCCATCGGGAAGCGTTAAAATAAATGAAAATGGTGAGGGTCTTACCGAATTGCTGCCGCAAGGCGAATATTATTTAGTCCAGACAAAAAGTAGTAGCGGCTATGCCAAGGATGAAGGCAAAATACCTTTTGAGGTAATGTCCGGCGAAGAAATGAAGCCGGTTGATATTTTAAGCTCTTGTATGGCGCCGGTTAAAATTTTTAATTTTTATACTGAAGGCGGCATTAAAAAACCTATTGAAGGGGCAAGGTTTAAATTATATTCTTTTAAAGATTTAGTAAATGAGCTTGAGGTTTTGGAAACAGACGCATCTGGGTATGCAACGTCAAAGCCGCAGCCATATGGCCGTTATTTTATAGAGCAGGAAGAGGTAGGGGCGCAATTTGAACTTTTAGAATCAAGTACCGCCGCGAACTCTAGTGCAAAAAGGCTTGACACAGATGGGGCTTTCATTGTTGAAATAGAAAATATGGTAAGTGGCAGTGCGCCAGGTAGCGGTGTTGTTGAAATTTCAGAAGACGACATACCGCTATCGGCAGTTGAGCCTAATGAACCGGGGCTAAGCGGTGCGGTAAATACTGGAGGCGGGGCAGAAGCTTTAAATAGCCAAAGCCCGGCGGGCGGTGCGGTGCCCGTTAGCCAAGGGGCGCAAACAGAAGCGCCAATTAAAAATAACCCTACTACCGGCGACAATTTTTCTATAACACATTTTTTGGTTATTGCTGTTGGTATGGTAATATTATTAGGGGTTAGGTTTTATTTATCCAAAGGCCAATATAAAATGATATGAAAACTAAATAGGTACATGTATATAATAGCCAGCCGCCAAATATAAGGGACACAAAATGCGGCTGGCTATATGTATTAATTAAAATGGTAGATACTCCGTGCAGTACGGTATACTGTTAAAGTAAACATGCGGCCAAGCTTGCCTTTGGAATATGAAACAAATGATAAGGGGCTCCGTTTGGCGTTAGCATAGGCAGTAGGGAAATTGTCCCTAAGGTATTGCCATAAATCATCAAAAGTATTTTCGCTTTCCGGCTTGCCTTCTAACAAAAGCAAAATCGAACATATCGAAATCATCATAGTTAAATAGCTGGACATGTATTTTTCAAGCTTCGGTTGGTTTATGCTTTCTAAATCATGTGATTCCAACATGATTTTTGTTATCCGGATTTGCTGGGCCACCCGTTTTACCATTATGCTTTCGTTTACCGACTGGTCGGCACGGCCAATAAAATACCGGTATAAATCAACATCTAAATAATAAATCGATTTTACATAAGGCAGCGGTACATATGCATAAATATTATCTACATAGAAGGTATGTTTCGGTAGCTTTAAGCCACAGGCTTTTAGTAAAGATGTACGGTATATTATTGAATGCATCAGTAAATATTGGGATATACGGAACCGCTTTATATCGCCCCACGAGAAGGCCCTGTTTTGCGGCAGTACATTTGTGTAGTTAATAGCCCGGCTGCTGTTATCGATAGCATGCTCATAAACATAGTTGCTTATAAGCATATCCAGGCCTTCATCTTTAAGCTCTTTAAGCTTAGATAAAACTTGTTTAGCGGATTCGGTGTCAAGCCAATCGTCAGAATCTACCACCTTAAAAAAATGCCCGCTAGCATGGGAGAGCCCTACGTTAACACCCTCACCGTGGCCACCGTTTTCCTGGTGGAAAGCTTTTATAATATTCGGGTACTCGTTTGCATATCTATCGCATATTTCCCCTGTCCTGTCTTTAGAGCCGTCATTTACTAAAATAATTTCTATATCGTTGCCAAGGGGCAAGATTGTTTCTATACAATGCCCCATGTATGCTTCAGAATTATAGCATGGCACAACAAATGTAATTATTTTATTCAATGGCTTCAACCCCCCTACTTAAAATTTTATTTGTAAGTTTAAGCGCCTTGGAAACCACCGCGTCCATATTGTAATATTTGTATTCTGCAAGCCTTCCGAGAAGGTATAGGTTCTTGTGCTTTTTAGCTAAATTTATGTAACGCTGGTAAAGCCCGCTGGCGTTTAATGATTGTATTGGGTAATACGGGTCTTCCCCGCCTGCCCCCGTAAATTCCAGTGGGTATTCCTTTGCTATGGTAGTTTTCCCGGTTACGGTTTGGCCTGTTAAATGTTTATATTCTGTAATACGTGTAAAGGGCTTATCTGTAGTATAATTAACTACGCCGTAACTTTGGTACCATGTAGCAGGATGGTTTTCAAACTCGAACCGTAGGGTCCGGTACGGGAGCCGCCCGAATGTATATTTAAAAAGGCAGTCAATTTGGCCGGTATAAATTAGCGCGCCGGCAAATGGCTGGCCGTTAAAAAGGGTAGCCCCATCTGATAAAGATATAAGCCCATCTGAGTTAGTTGAAAGTTTTAATTCAATATTCGGGTGGGCTAACATTTGCTCAACTAGCTTTGTATAGCCGCCGCTAGGCATGCCTTGATATTTGTCTGAAAAATATCTGTCGTCAAAAGAAATATTAATAGGGACCCGGGCAAAAACAGACCTGTCTAAATTTTCAAAATGCCTGCCCCATTGTTTTTTTGAGTAGTGCACAAAAAAGTTTTCAAAAATAAACTGGCCTAATTCCTTAAGCTTGGTATCCTGGCTTTCTAAAAGTTCGTTGATGGGCACTTTTTCCCTGCCGGGGAAGGAAGCCTTCAGTTTTTCTTCAAGTATATTTGATTGTGGGCCAAAACAAGTTTTTAAGGAATTAAAATTGAAAGGGAGTTGTACTTCTTTGCCACCTAGGTCGGCTATGACCCGGTGCGTATAGGGAAGCCACGTTGTAAACTGCGACAAATAGTTAAATGCTTCTTCATCATTGGTATGAAAAATATGTGGGCCGTAACGGTGGACCAGTATCGACCACTCATTTATGTAGTCATATGCGTTTCCTGCTATATGGCCCCGTGACTCCAGAAGAAGGATGCGCTTGCCCGATTCGGCTAACCGGCGCGCTGAAACAGCACCAGATAAACCTGCGCCAACTACTATAGCGTCAAATGGATGCATGGTTTTGCCCCCTTTTTGTAAAAAACATTTATCCTAACATGCAGTATACATTAAAGCCATATAATTGTCAATTTTATGGTGGTTACAGGGTAACATAGAATAAAATTATTTAGTAAAAAAAATGTGGTTTATTAGGCATTGCCACTATTTAAATAGAATTGGTATTATGCTACAATGAGATAAGAATTGCTTCTATAACGGCAAATCCAGCTTTGGTGTTTTGTGTAAGCCGAAAACGCACCAAACAGGTTTGCTTTATAAAAACATTATATTCCGTACTTAATTTATTATATACTATGTAAAGTATTGTTAAGGAGCAAAATAAATATCGAAAGGGTAAAATTTATGACATTGGATAATCTAACGGTAAATACGGTAAGGTTTTTGTGTACAGACCAAATTCAAAAAGCTAATTCAGGGCACCCCGGGCTGCCGCTGGGGCTGGCACCTACAGCTTTTACACTTTGGTCTAAAGCTATGAGCCATAACCCAAAGGACCCGGGCTGGCATAATAGGGACAGGTTTGTTTTATCGGCAGGGCATGGCTCAAGCATGCTATATTCGCTTCTCCATTTGTTTGGTTATGGCCTATCAATTGACGATTTAAAAAATTTTAGGCAGCTTGACAGCAAGACACCGGGGCACCCGGAATACGGCCACACTGCTGGGGTTGAAGTAACAACAGGCCCGCTTGGGCAAGGTATTGCTAATGCTGTTGGCATGGCAATGGCAGAAAAGCATTTAGCAAAAATTTTTAATACCCCTGACTTCAATATAGTTGACCATTATACGTTTGCCGTATGCGGTGACGGGTGTTTAATGGAAGGGGTAGCTTCAGAGGCGGCGTCATTGGCCGGTACTTTAAACTTAAACAAGCTTATAATTTTATATGATTCTAACAATATAACAATTGAGGGCGATACAAATATTGCTTTCCGTGAAGATGTTAAGGCTAGGTTTAAAGCATATGGGTTTGATGTGTTTCAGGTAATGGATGGCAATGGGCTGGATGAAATTTTGAGCACTATTAATGAAGCCAAGTTATCGCCTAGGCCTGCTTTGATTGAAATAAAAACGAAAATCGGGTTTGGGTCCCCTAATAAGCAGGGGAAAGCATCTGCACACGGCGAGCCATTGGGTGCAGATGAAATTAAGCTCACAAAAGAGGCACTGGGTTTTAATTATTATGATGATTTTTATGTCCCGGATGAAGTTAGGGCATACATGGGCCAAATAATTGAAAATTTAGCTCAAAGGGCTTCTATTTGGGGCGATGTTTTTACAGAGTATAGGAAACAAAACCCTGAACTCGCTAAATTATGGGATATTTATTTTGAGTGCGCAGATGGCCCGGATTTATTAAATAATGAAGAATTCTGGCAAAATGAAGGCAACTTGGCTTCAAGGGTGTCTTCTGAGATAGTATTAAACAAAGTAGCGAAACTTTACCCTAATTTGATAGGCGGGTCTGCGGATTTATCGCCTTCAACCAAAACAATTATGAAGGGCAGGGGGGATTTTTCTGCTGAAACCCCAGAGGGCCCCAATTTACATTTTGGCATAAGGGAACACGCGATGAATGCGGTAGCTAATGGTATTGCTTTACATGGCGGTTTAAAAATTTATGTGTCCGGCTTCTTTGTATTTAGCGATTATTCTAAAGCGGCTATGAGGCTTTCGGCGCTTATGGGCATCCCGGTTATTAATATTATGACGCACGATAGCATTGGCGTTGGCGAAGATGGGCCGACACATCAGCCTGTTGAGCAATTAACTGCCCTTAGGTCAATACCTAACTTTACGGTTATAAGGCCTTGCGATTCGAACGAGGTTTCTGCGGCATGGTACCTGGCCCTTAACCGGAAATCCCCAACCGCCATAGTTTTGACCAGGCAAAATTTAACGCTTTTAAAAGAGACAGGCAAAGATGCTTTAAAAGGCGGCTATATATTACGGGATTCCGTCAGCCCGGATATTATATTAATGGCATCTGGTTCAGAAGTAGGCATTATATATGAAGCTTTTGATAAACTTGTAGAAAAAGGCATGCGCCCAAGGGTTGTATCTATGCCGAGCATGGAAGTGTTTGAGGAGCAGGGGGAAGAATATAAGGAAAGCGTCTTTCCCAAAAATATAAGGAAGCGGGTTGCGGTTGAAGCAGGCGCTAAAACATGCTGGTATAAATATGTGGGCTTAGATGGGGATATTATTGGTATGGATAGCTTTGGGGCTTCTGCCCCGGCAAATAGCCTTTTTGAAAAATTCGGTTTTACAGTAGATAATGTGGCCGAAGCCGCATTAAAGTTATAAGTTTTTGCAAAACCGCCGGCAATTAAGCTTGCGGTTTTGTTATCTTGATAAAGATGCGGGCAGGGGGTTATACAAAAAGCTACACAAAATAAAATAAATTCATTAAAATGTTGAAATATATCTAAAGTTTTGTCATGATTTGTCCGATAGAGATTCATAAAAATATTTGTTATATAATAATTTAGGAAGGAGGCGAGGAGGGAATGGAAGAAGAAGTGGGCCGCATTAATTATTTTCTTGCCTTTAAAAAGGCATACAAAATGTATTCCAGGCTTGGGGCTATATGTATCGCTTCAGCAGCTTCAGTTGTGTTAGTTGGGCTTTTGTTGTCTAAATTAAATGTTAACCCCGTAGTAACCTTAACTTCTACTGTTTTGTTATATTCTATTATAAGCATATCTGCTTATGAATATATTTTATCAAAACAAAAGCGTGATATAAAGAAGATTAGCTATTATATTGAACAGATTTCAGACGGCATTACTTCTACAGAATTTAGCCTAAAAGGCTTTGACGGCGCAGATGCCATTAATCATTCACTTAAAAAGATTTCTGACCAGATAAACAATATTTCTAATGAAGTTGAGTCGGTAAATAATAATATACTAAATGGCAATTTTGAATTAAGGGTATCGGAAAGTGGGCAACAGGGACGCTTTTATGATATTTGTTTTAATGCCAATAATTTTATCTCTAGTTTCAATTGGGTCCTGGATAACATGACAGTGCCTTTGGTGGTTGTAAACCAAAAATCTACTATAACATATTTAAACATCCAAGCAGCGCAGCTTATTAAACGGCCAATAAACAGGCTAATGAATAAAGGGTTTTATACTTATTTTGATTTGGATGACGCATCTTTTGAAAACAATATCGTAAAACATTGCTTTAGGACAGGCGAGATTACCAACACAAAGACTAAAATCTATATTGAAAACGAAGCCCGGAACCTATACTATTCTGTAATACCAATAAAAGACGACAACCATAATATTACGGCGGTAATGATCTGCTTTATTGATTATATGAGTATTTCTGGTGATGAAATTTATAAAAAGCCAGAGGATGTTTATTTTGAAAAACGTATGCTTAGGTTGATTAACGCTGTGGAAGAATATTCGAGGTATGAACCTGCGGCTAAAAACTCATATTTAAATTTTTGAGGTAGAAAATGCAAATTAACAATATGCTTACCGCTAATTTAAAATTGCAGGGTGTAAAGCCGTCAGATATTTTAAAGTATTTAGATGGCACATTGATTAAAGGCGAGATTATTTCTATTGAGAATAGCGATATAGCTTTGAAAATTGGCAACGGGCAGATAATAAAAGGTAAATTAGGGGCAGATGTGAACCTTGCGAAATTTAAATTAAATAGCACTATGGAATTTAATGTACAGGTGGCAGGGAATAAAATTATTTTAAGCCCAGGGAATAAGCCAATGCTATTTAAACAACCCGGAGGGGGTTCTGTCGAAGAATTTTTGAGGGGCGCTAATTTGCCGCTGAACCAAAAAAATTATAGTTTAGTTGATAGTTTAATAGAGAATAACTTATCCATAACAAAAGAAAATGTTATTAAGCTAAATCAAAATTTAAACCAGGCTGGTAGCCTCAAACATGCAGTGTTTTTGTTAAAAAATGATATTAAGCCGGTTGCGGGGAATATATCTATACTTAACGAATTAATAAACCATGAGAATACTACCGGTAGCCAGCTAGAAGAAATATTTAAACAAATTGAAGGCGTAAAAAATCCTGAGCTTAAAGAGAAGCTTGTTGATATATTCTTTAAAGATAATACTAATGAAGATGGGTTAGATTCTTTTAAAGGTCTTCAGCCAAAAGAAGAAATTCGTGATACCGATAAGGGAAAAGGTACTAAAGAAGAGTATGCAAGCCCTGCCCCCAAAAAAAGTTTAAAAGAAGAAAATGCCTTTTTGCGCAGTAAAAGCGCGTTTGATTTTATAAACTCTGAACCGGAGGGGCTGGATAACTTTTTAAAAGGGCTTAAAGAAAAGGTTGGCCTTGCAAAACAATTAATAATTAATACTGAAAACCCGGAAAACTTAGATACAGGCCTTACTAAACTCCAAAACACCTTAGATTTTTTTATAAATGCCAAAGAAAATATTTTTGTACAAATACCACTCCTTTTAGAGGGGAAAAAATTTGACTCAGAAATTTATGTTTTTGAGGATAAGAAACAAAAAGTAATAAACGGCGGCGACTGTACTGCATTAATATCCATAGAAACAGCAAATTTAGGCAGGTTTGAAACATTTATAAAAAAAGTAAGCGACCAGGTGAACTTTGAGTTTAATTTGAACGAAGAAGCTGAGGCTTTAGTAAAGGCAAATATAGATGGTTTAGAACATATGCTAAAAGAAAGGGGATATACTTTAGCGGGTTTCAGTTTTAAAAAGACTAAAGACGAATTTGATATCACACAAACTACAAAAGAGGATAACACGAAATTTGTTTCTTTTGACTTTATGGCATAGTATTTTACAGGCCATGGGGAATTTGGTTTTATAAAACCGGGGGCCCCATGGCCTATCTAATTGATACAGTGTATTTATCTGTTTGGTTTCTGCTTGCATTTAATATATAAGGGTAGTAAAAATTTATCTCTGCAAGGGTCAGACTTGGAAAGTACGACGCGGTGTATTTTCTATACAAAAGCTAACGTAATTCTATCAACCTTTGCAGATATATACTTACCATCTAAATATGAATAATCGGATAAATCAACCTCATCTTGGTCAAATTCTATCACGGCCCCAGCGTCGATTGTTCTAGAATCAAAATCAAATTTTCCATATATAAAGTATGCAAAAGTATCATTAATTTGCTCAAAGCCAACTATATGATCTGTCTGCTGGTATATCTTTAAATCGTCTAAAATAGTGACCCCTATATCTGCATCATAAAATTTATTTACTTCTATATCGATGCCCCAGTTAGTCACAAAGCAGGATAGCCTTACATTATCTATTTGGACAAGTATCTCTTCTTCTATGTTCTTATTAAATCCTTTTACTTGTACACTATAAGTCATTTCGCCGCCTCCGATTCAAGTGGGTTTATGGGTTTAATATTTTGATAGATATGCATACGTGTACCAGTTCAAGCCACCCCGTGTTGGGCCTTCAGTTGAAAATCGCCCAGCCTATCTGTAAAAGGGGCAGATAGATGGGTTTTGTCAAAGAGCCATTTAAAAAATTGCCGCTGATATATTTCAATATTTTCAAAAACCTGACAAGGAATATTAATGATATCTATAGTGTTTTGATCATCAAAATAAACTTTTATTTCCATTCGACCCTCCTAATCATTTACTGGAATATGTGCTACTTCCCCAACATGGGAATGCCAAACATTACTATCTGATCCCGGCCTGTTTGGGTGTATTCAGGCCTTTTAGGTATTCTTTAAATTCGTTTTCGCTACCATTGAATACATTTAAGTCAACGTATATTTGTTTTTCGTCGATTCCTTCCAGCCGGCCCCTATTGCAATATTGCCAAAATATCCAGTCGTGTCCATTAATCTCTGGTTCCTTGAACAAATCTCTAATCCATAAAGGGTAGCCATTGAGATTGTTTGCCAAATAATTTTCATAGCTCTTGTAAGTCGTATAAACAATTGGTTTTGTTCCAAAATATTTCTCAAGTTCATTCAAAAATATAATTGCTTCCTTGGTCACATACTCAGTATCCCCCTCTAATTTTGTTATCTCAAAGTCTAAAACGGGAGGCAAGTCTATTGGATATTCTGAAACAATATTTATAAAGTTCTGGGCCTGGGTTTTTCCTGGGCTTTCACTACTGAAAAAGTGGTATGCCCCAGCGAAAATATTATTGCCCCTCGATGAAACAATATTAGTGGCAAACATAGGGTCAGAGTAAGAACTGCCCTCAGTTGCTTTAATAAAAGCAAATTGGATTCCTTGGGAAGATATCGCCTTCCAATCAATTTCCCCCTGATATCTGGCAACATCTATGCCTTTGACTTGATATCCTAAACTAACCGGGTCAACAAACCAAATTATACCATTATAAAAGAGGCCAATTAGGATTATTACCAACAATCCACAAATAACAGTAAGATAAATAAAATATTTTTTCACTCTGCAACCCCTCTCTATACAAAAGTTTTTAAAACCCTATTGATTCTACTACTTTACCGTTTATTGGATCTAAATCTATTATATATTTTACAGCAATAGGAGCCTCGGCATAATTTCCTTCTGTAATGATGAACTTCCAACTATCTTGAAAACAATTTACCTCTATTTTTGGTTCATCAAACCTTGAGAAAGCATCTTCACCGATCGTCTCATAAATTATGTCAAACGCATCATCAAGCGAAATGGTCCATTTTGAGATATCCAAATCTTTTATATTATCCCAGCATGTTAGATAGCCGTTTGGAAGCCTTTTGCTTTTAGTTCGTTCATCATACCATGACGATATTGACGTCACAGTATTAGATTCCATGTCAACCGTTACAGTTATTTCTGCAAGAGAGTTGTTTTTGCCATCGTCGGCACAGAAATTATAATTCAATTCCCCTCTCTGTGTTTGGATTTGTTCCTTTTCAAAATACACTTCTATCATTTGAGATTTGAGTACCTTCACGCCCAAGCCACATGCTTTGTCATGTGCAAATTGAAATGCGTCTTGTATGGTATTGATTTCTATTTCCAGTGGAATTATCGTACCATCGGTATAATTTGCAGGAACTTCATCAAAAATAATCGAACATGATGACCCAACTACTGTCATAGAAATTACAAAAATAATAGACAATAATTTTTTCATTTTTACCTCCAGAATTATCAGATTACAAAGGGGGACTCAAAGAATCCCCCCTTGTACAAACTATAACTTTAGAAATATACTTGAGTGCCCGTTTTTTTATTAGGCCCTGTTAATGCCTAAGTATTTAGTAAATACTTTGCAATAACTTTGTATAGCAGAGTCATTTACTTTTTTAAAATTGTGTCTATTTTGGGGTACACTATAGGTTACATTTGAGATAGTATCAGTGTATGTTTAGAGAACTATCATAGAATAAGCCGTCTTTCCGCTGTAAGAAAGACCATTCGATAGGTGGGTCGACAGGAACAATTTCCCATGTTTCATAGTCAATAAAACCGGATACTAAATAAATATCTTTTAATCCATCTCCATTTATATCTTCTATATTTACATCAATAATACTCGTACCCGTTTGAAAAGGGGCGTTAAATTTATACAAAATATCACCATACTCGTTTGTCAAATAAGCCATTGGGTGTGGTTTGTTTCCTAGATAAAGCAAAGTTGTAAAATAGATATTTCCCCAAGAGTTTAAGTCAACTGCAATTGAACGAGTTTTATTGATGTCATAATTTTTCATATCTGACAGATTGTATGGCCTAAAAACATAGTTTCCGTCGAGTGGCAAATCGGCATGAGCCTCTCCTTTATCAGTATACTCAATATTGGCGCTTATCTCATTATGATTTATAAATGATAATGAGATATTTCCTTTATCACCATAATCGGAACCAAAATGACATTTCGCATTGTCGCCGTCAAATGTGCCTTTCAGTTCGCCTAAATAGATTGAAGGCTCACTTCTATAGTAGAAAAACTCCGGCCCTTCCACTTGCATCGTTGATATCTGCCCTTCAAGCTTCCCGTTTTCTATTCTAGTAATGAAAAAGGTGACCGGGTACTTATATGCGCCGCCCTCCCATTCATTTACTACCCATATCTTGTGCAAATATTGTTCGCCCTCAGTTGGTTTCGAATTTCCAGCCTTTTCTGGTGATTCAGATATAGTTTCGGTAACAGCAGCATCTCCAATGACTGCGCTATTAAAGTCTGCTGAACAAGCGACTAAGGCAACACAAATAACAAAATATATCACCGACATAACATGGTTTCGTATCGAAGCCATAGCACACACACTCTCTTTCTAATGAAATCTCCTCGCCTAAAAAGTTGAACCTTAATTAGCAAATGCTCCCGCTGAATGGTGGTGGGATTTGAACGTGTTTAGTTTAAAGATTTAACTGGCTGCTTATATAAAGAAAGTTTTTATAAGATTACAATTTACAAAAAATATCATACCATGACTTCGCAAAATTAATCCTATTTTGCTTCATTTGTGCATCATCACGCTATAGTGGGTTATCACATCTCCACTCTACATCCAGAATTGAAAGGTCCTCTAAGTATTTAACTAATTCATGCTCCAATTCTTTAACACTGTTTATACCTTTTTTATAAGTCGGATTAATTAAATCACCATCTAAAATATCCCATCCGTTTTCAATAAATTCTACACCAATTTCATAACACCAAAACCAGAATTTATATTCATCTTGATATTTTGAATTAATAAATTTTGAAGGAGACTGTGATCGTCCCATTTCATCAATCCTGTAAGCACCTGTTGATACAAATGACCGCAGGCCATTCGCGCTAGAAGGGATTTCGGCAGCTAAAGTTTTGCCTGTAAGTAGGTTGTTCAATTGTTTCACACCAAATGTCTTCACATTTACCAACTCCTATGAAATCAATAGTCTCATCAGTATATTTTGTAGCGAATTTTGGGCCTTTTGAGATATTTCCGAAGGGTACTAATGCTATTGCTTTATGGCTCTCCAATTGCACTCTATTTTTATTGTCATATTATAACAGAGTCATTTACTTTTTAAAATTGTGTCTAGTTTTAGGGTACACTATAGTGGGCAATAGGCGATTTTCTAACTATTCTAAAACAAATTGGTTTGAGTGTGTGTCAAAGAGATACACCATTTTTATGAAAGTTTCACTATCCAATATTTGTACGTCGCCTTCATTTTTATAAACTTGTTGCACTCCTTTTAGAATGATATCCGTATTACCATCATCATTGACATCCTCATATACAGCACTAAGTTTTCCATTAAGGAATATCTTGGATGCATAAATACCATCTCCATATTCTTTTGACAGACCATGAGTAATTGACGTTTCTTCTGTATCCTCAAAGTAATTATCAATTGCCGGGATTGAATACATTGATTTGCCTAAGTTATCAATAGATATTAGTTCTAAATTCCCGCTGCCCATATGTGAAGAACAGTAAGCTGCAATAAATTCCCCTTGAGAAATATCAATTACATCATATTCAAAAAGTCGGTTAAGGCCGCTTGCACCAATAATGACAGCATCCGTTATTACATCATCCTGCGTTTTAATCAAGTATAACTCAGACTCCCAAAAAAAATCCTTTTGAATCTCAGCAAAGTACAGTTTCCTACCCTCGAGAAATTTTTCAGTTATTTCAATTTTACTCAATTTT
>JAITVM010000026.1 GCA_031285815.1 Clostridiales bacterium
AGGCATCAAGTTCACCTCACATTAGCGAAAATATCCCCTGTTTATAAAACAGGTGGATATTTTCGGTTTAATTAATTCATAACTATTTAATCTCAAGATACTTTGCGGGCACTTCTTCATCTGTCATGCCAAGGTATCCTGTGCCAAATACATATGTGTCTTGATATAGCATAACATGGTTAGTTTTTTCTACCCCGGCGGCATCAATATAATACGAGCCGTTCCACTCAGCACCAGGGGTATATTTGCTATAGCATTCCATTAAATCGTCAAAAGAATCTATACTGGCAGTACCTTCCGCAACACGTTTCCCAAATTCGGCAAGGGCTTCTGTTGAAGTAAAATTATACGAATAAGCCCATGTACCCATACGGCCGCTGCCACCTTCTGCAACAACTACTTCTTCTACTTTTTTAAGTATAGCTGCCCAGTCCCCTGCTTCTGCTGTCAAATCAATACCAAACGCACCAGGGTAACCCATAATAGGCGATGGCAAGTCTGGCTCAATAAAAATTGCACCAAGCTCAGCTACACGTTTTAATAACGGTTCGGTTTGTGCATCATTTGTACAGAAAAAGGCTGTATCTTTACCATACTTATCAACCCATGCCGGCATTTGCTCAAGTATGAATTGTTGTGCGCCAGGGATACCAACATCACTTGTTGGGTCTGGAGCTGTCTCAGAGGCATAAGTAATGCCTAAGTCTTTACAAGCTTCCTCCATTATGTTTCTTCTTCTGGAAAGGAGGTCAATACTCATATGCCTTGGGAATGAAATGTGTACAAAGGTTTTTGCGCCAAGTTTTTTAGCCGCAGCAATAATAAGGTAGCCACGGTTAATGTTATCCGCGTTAACTACAAGGTCAGCGGCCTCTTCAATCATATTTGTATCTTCTTGAGGCTCCCCTGCAAGTAAGAGGATATCCGGGCGCATTTCACGGACACGCTGGAACGCAGCTACTGTGCCGGGCACACTCTGGTTTACAACTATAACTTTAAGGTCTGGGTCATCTGCAAGGCCAACAATTTGGGCAATTGTTGTTTCTTGTTCTTGAGTAAAGTTATCTGGGTAAGTCACATGCCTTACAATACCGCCTTCTTCAACGGTACCATATTCTTCAATAAATGCTTCTGCCCCACGCAACTCATCTTCAGATTGCGCAATTGTACCTGTAACAAGGCCAATATGGATTTTTCCAGCAGTTTCTTCACCGGCTGCGCCAGATTCACCTGCTGGGGCTGGCTCTTGAGTTGGCTGGTCACCGACGGATACGCTACATGCGCTAAGAGTCCATACCATAACCACTGTAAGTAATAATGCTGTTATTTTTTTCAATATTCTACCCCTTCCTTATGTAACAAAATAATATTAACATATTAATACAATAAAGTAACATTACCAATATATCTGCATCAAACATTTTTGTCAATATTTTTTTGTCCCTACTTGTAGAAATCTAGCCCCTTTTTTAAAATACGGCTGCCCCACTTAATTTTATAATAAAAATTACTGGCGGCTGACTTCTACCAAAACTTCGGCACCAACATTCCCTTTAATCATTGACCAAACAGGTCATATCCCATCTTCCGCAACTTTTACTGCTTCTTCTGCTTCTGATTATATTTGCCATATGAAAAATTTTTCCCTGTGGCATAAAATAATTAAACTCTATTATAGCATAAATTTAAGGCTTAACACCATTTGTCAAATTAAATATACTATTTATCATAAGTGCCTTGCCTACAACCCTATAAGGGAACACTAAAACCACAAAAAAAACCGGAGGCCCCCTCCGGTTAGCCTTTCCCCAAAGAATTAGCCCAAAATTTTTTTAAGGTCTGCTTCTGGTGTAGAAATAGGGGTAAGGTTAAATTTTTCAACAAGCACATTCAAGATATTTGGCGAAATAAATGCAGGCAAGCTAGGCCCAATATAAATATTTTTGATTCCAAGGGAAAGCAATGTCAAAAGTATACAAACCGCTTTTTGCTCATACCAGGATAACACCAATGTCAACGGCAATTCGTTTACAGAGCAATTGAACGCTTCTGCTAAAGCAACCGCAACTTTTATGGCACTATAAGCATCATTGCATTGGCCCATATCCATAATACGCGGCAACCCACCAATCTCTCCAAGGTCCAAATCATTAAAACGGAATTTCCCACAAGCCAGCGTTAAAATAATACTGTCCTCTGGGGTTTGTTTTACAAACTCTGTATAATAATTCCTACCAGGCTTTGCGCCGTCACAACCGCCTACAAGGAAAAAATGTTTGATTGCTCCAGATTTTACTGCTTCGATTACGTCACCTGCCACAGAAAGCACAGTATTTTGGGCAAAGCCGGTAAGCATTGTATCCCCGCCATTTATCCCCGCCATTTTGCGTGCGCCGCTATAGCCTCCAAGCTCCAAGGCTTTATTAATAACCGGTGTGAAATCTTTACCGCTACCAATATGCACCATACCAGGATACGAAACTACAGATGTGGTAAATACCCTATCCGAATAGTTTTCTTTAACAGGCATGAGGCAATTTGTTGTAAATAGAATAGGCGCCGGGATATTTTCAAACTCTTTTTGTTGGTTCTGCCATGCAGTACCGAAATTACCTTTTAAGTGCTGATATTTTTTAAGTTCTGGGTAGCCATGGGCTGGGAGCATTTCACTATGTGTATATATATTGACCCCCTTGCCCTGTGTCTGGTCTAAAAGTAGCTTAAGGTCATGTAAATCATGCCCCGATACAACAATAAAAGGGCCGGCTTCTATATTGCAGCTAACTTTTGTTGGCACAGGCTGCCCATATTCGCCAGTATTCGCCGCATCAAGGAGCCCC
>JAITVM010000057.1 GCA_031285815.1 Clostridiales bacterium
AGTGTGGTCTCATTTTGGTCAATTTGGTTTTTATTTATAAAAGAATTTATGAGCTCCATATATTTTTCTTTAGTCGCTACAACCTCAACACCGTTGATTTTTTTGATTAAGGCTTTTATTTCTGTTTCGTTTCCGGTAAATAACCCGCCTGCATCAGAAATCCCGATTAAGCCTTCTTTAGAGAGTTCAACTTTTTTGTTCAGGATTTTTTCGCCAAGGTCTTTAATAGGGACAAAAACCCTGCCGTTTTTCATTACGGGCGCGGTTGACAGCTGGGCTGTTGCGCCGCCGCTTACAAAAGTATCTTTGCCTATTGTTAGCACAGATTTTTTATTGGCTGATTCAATTGTAATGGATTTTGCCCCGCCGTCCCAACCCACTGTACAAGATAAAACTTCCGATACAAAACGTATCGGGATCAAAGTATTATTATTTTGGTCGATAAAAGGCACAGACCCTTCCGATACCTTTTTTAATTCGCCATTTATTAGTGCGTTTGGGTTCCCGGTTAATAAAATAACCTTATCGCCTTCGGCTGCCTCTGTGTTATTTAAAGAAGCGCCCAAACCGGTAACAATCACTGCGGCTGATAATACTGATAGTGCTAAATTCTTCAATTTCATATACGACACCTCATTCATTTGATTTAATATAATTTTTGTAAAAAATATTGTTTTATTCTTTTAAAACGAAACGTAATTGAATAAGTTCCTAAAATTTATTTTTTGTTATTGTAAAGGTTTCATGCAAATGAAAATTGATTTCCCCGTATTTCTTACGAAATGTTTATTTATCAGGGCTTTTGGTTTATAATATGGTTATTATGTATTATGGTTGGTGGGTTAATGTATGGATATTGAAAACTTAGAGGGTACAGTTGAAAACGTTATCTATAAAAATTATGAAAACGGTTATTCCATATTTAATTTTTCGGGCAAACATGGGCAAATTACTTGCACGGGCTTTATGGCGGAAGTTTCTGAAGGCGAGGTGCTTAAGCTTGCAGGGAAATATATTGTGCACCCGAGCTACGGCAAACAATTTAGTTTTACTACATTTGAGAGGCATATGCCGGACACAGTAAGCGGTATAGAGAAATATTTAGGCTCCGGCATTATAAAAGGGATTGGGCCAAGGCTGGCTAAAAGGATTGTCAATGTATTTAAAGAAGATACTTTTTTAATTATAGAGCAGTACCCGGAAACCCTTTCAAAAATAAAAGGGGTCTCATTAAAAAAAGCAAATGAAATAAGCGGCTCTTTTTGTGAACAATCAGAATTACGCCTAACACTTTTGGCACTTCAGGAATTTGATATAAGCCCTTTGTTAGCACAAAAAATATATGAGAAATATAAAACCGACGCAGTTGCGGTTGTAAAAAATGACCCTTATTCCTTGATCTATACAATTTATGGGATAGGCTTTGTAAAAGCGGATAAGATTGCTGAGAAAGTAGGGGTCCCTGCGTTTTCAGGGGACAGGGTAAGGGCTGGGGTTATTTATACGCTTAATGAGGCGGCAAATAAAGGGCATGTATACTTGCCTAAAAATATGCTATGTGATAATGCTGTTGAAATATTGAATGTGGGCAAGGATTTAGTTGAATCCGGGATTGTAAACCTTGTTGCCGAAAAGGAAATATATATTCAAATGATTGATGGCAAGGCTTGTGTTTATAACAAATATTTTTATTATTTTGAAAGCTATATTGCGCAAAAAATATTGGAGCTGTCTATTCAAGATATTTCAGGCCCCCACGATGTAATGGGTAAAATAAGTGATTTTCAAAAAGATACTGGCATACTTTTGGCGGACCAGCAGCTTAATGCTGTTTTAGCAGCGGTTAGTAGCGGTGTATTGGTTATTACAGGGGGCCCGGGGACAGGCAAAACTACGATTATCAAGGCCATTATTCATATTTTAGAAGGCGAAGGGTACGAAATTTGTTTAGCTGCGCCAACTGGCAGGGCAGCAAAACGGATGGCAGAAGCGACAGGCAAGGAAGCTAAGACTATACACCGCCTGTTGGGTATAGGCGTAAGCCAAAACCAAAATCAAAACATGTATTATAATGTAAGCGAAGAAGCCCCTATAGAGGCTGATGTTGTAATTGTAGATGAATCATCTATGATTGATATATCGCTGATGAACTCCCTTTTGAAGGTTATCCCAATTGGCACAAAGCTGGTATTGGTTGGCGATGTTGACCAGCTCCCATCTGTGGGGCCGGGCAATATTTTGCGTGATATAATTAAAAGCGGGCATATAAAGGTTGTGCGGCTAAATGAAATATTCCGCCAAGCGGAAGAGTCTGCTATAGTGGTTAATGCACACAAGATAAATAATGGCGAATACCCAATCATAGATAATAAAGCTAACGATTTCTTTTTTGTACGCCGGCAAATGATGGATGATGCTGAGCAAACAATTATCCAATTAGTTTTGAATAGGCTGCCAGGGTTTAAAGGCCTGGATTTTAAAAAAGATATTCAAGTTTTATCCCCAATGCGGAAATCAAAGCTCGGGATAATGAATTTAAATAAAGTTTTGCAGGCGGCGCTTAACCCGCCATCCGAAAACAAAGCTGAACGTGAGATGGCAAATTTCGTTTTAAGGGTTGGGGATAAGGTTATGCAGCTTAAAAATAATTACAGTATCATGTGGACGGTTTTAAAAGATGGCATTGCTGTGGAAGAAGGTACAGGTGTATTTAATGGTGACGAAGGTATTATAACAGGGATTGATGATAGGTATGTAACTGTTTTATTTGATGACAATAAGGTTGTCGAGTATGAAAGCACGCAGCTGGAAGAAATAGATTTGTCTTATGCTGTTACTATACATAAGAGCCAGGGCAGCGAATATAAAGCAGTTATACTGCCTTTGTTAGGGGGGCCGCCAATGTTGTTTAACCGAAATTTGCTTTATACTGCCGTTACCAGGGCTAAAGAGCTTTGCGTGATAGTGGGCAGGGAAGATGTTTTAATCCAAATGGTTAATAATAAAAGGGAAATAGAAAGGTACTCATCGCTAGATTTAAGGATCCGTGATATTCATGAATATATCAGCAGGTAGTATTGCAGATTTTATTTTA
This sequence comes from Clostridiales bacterium, assembly GCA_031285815.1. Classification (GTDB taxonomy): domain Bacteria; phylum Bacillota; class Clostridia; order Lachnospirales; family JAITVM01; genus JAITVM01. The sequence goes on from JAITVM010000057.1 coordinate 3,095, forward strand.
GGGCTTATATACCCGCCAAAATGTATGGTATGTAAAAATGTTAAATACGGTTTAGATAAAACATTAATTTGTAAAGATTGTTTTAATTACCTTGATTTTATTGGCGAAGAAGCTTTACAAGCTGGGGAATTAGCTATACAATATGATAATAACCAGTATTTAAATGGGATTTTTTTTGTTTTTTGGTATGATGAGATAATATCTTCCTTGATTAAACAATCAAAATATAATAACCACCCAGTATATAATAAAGGGTTTGCGCATTTTATGGCTGATTATTATAACAAGTATATTAAATTAGATATTGATTTTATTGCCCCTGTACCAATACATAAAAATAAATTAAAATCACGTGGGTTTAACCAGGCGGCGGTTTTAGGGTCTGAATTTTCAAAAATAATGAATATACCATTTATAAGCGACCTCATTATAAGAAGCCAAGATACTAAGCCACAAAGTGGGCTTTCTAAGTTATCCAGAAGAAATAATGTTGAAGGTGCCTTCACATTTAATAAAAAATACCTGGTCAACTATAAAAAAGTTTTGATAATTGACGATATATATACAACAGGAAGCACATTAAACTCATGCGCCAAAGTATTGACAGATAATGGCGCTATAGGGGTTTATGGTTTCTGTTTTTCTAAAACTTCACAAAAAAAGTGATTTGTGATTGCCCCTATATCCATGATTACAAAATTTTGCTTATTTTGAGAAATTTATTAATATTTTTTTCTAGTTATGCCGATATTATAACTGTATACTTTTTGAATTATAAAAGGTGGGTGTATTATATGGATATAAATGCGATTAACAGAGCTCAAAAAGTTTATAATATATACAATAACCAAAATTCGAGAAACGGGGCACGGGCTTCCCGCAGCCAAGAAAATAAAGATTCCATTTCCCTGTCTGAAGCCGGTGAAGAATATAGCTTAGCTTTAAAGTCTATTAGGAAGGGCCCGGATGTAAACGAAAGCAAAATTGAAGAGCTTAAAGACAAGGTTCAAAATAATACTTATTATGTTGAAACTGATAAGTTGGCTGACAAAATTTTGGGCAGCTTCAATAAGGGTATTTAATTAATAGATACATAATTTGTTAAATTCTTAGAGGAGATGTGTTTATGATTAATGAGCTCATTAATATTATGAAAGAACAGCTCCTTTGTTATGACTTTTTATTAGGTCTATCAAAAGAGAAAACTGAGGTTATTATTAATAACAACGTTACTGAACTAAAGAGGGTTACAGATTTAGAAAATGAATGTATCATTAAAAATGTCGCTTTAGAGAGGCGCCGCTTGGAGGTTCTCGAAGAGGTAGCGTGCCTTTCTGGTTTGGGTACTGGTGAAATGACGATAAGTTCCATATTAAATAAAATTAAAGGCGGGCCAGGCCATGGCGAGCTCCTTTCTGTCAGCTTAAAAATGCGTGAATCTATTGAGCGCCTAAAAGAGGCTAATGATAGGAATAGGGTTTTGATAGGCAATTCTTTAGAATATATAGATTATTCCATGAATGTAATCAGGACTTCTATTGAAGGGGAGCCGGCTGGTTTTGATCCGGAAAATAATAGTTACATAAGTAACCGTAGTTTTTTTGATGCAAAGCAATAATAATGGCCCGGTGGGTTTATTATATCCATGAAGAGTTTAGACAACGACATTTGTTGTCTTTTTTTTATACTTTTCAGGCTGCCCTGAATGGATTATATAAAAAAGTTATATTTCTATAAACCCTAATAAGATTTAAAGAATATGACGAAATTATTTTAAGGTAATATACGCAAAAGAGAAAATAGAAAACTACGTCAGAATATGCTAATTAACGAATGACTATTTAAAAACTAAATTTATTGGCATTGCCGAAATAAAATTGCTGATGCCGCAGTTTTATTGCCGGGCATGTTTATATAGGATAGGTTTTTATATTAGAGTTTATGCATTGGCTAAAGGAGGTTTTTTATTGGGGAATTTCTCTACGTTTTCGGTTGCGGCAAGCGGGCTTTACGCAGCACAGGCAGGGCTATATACAACTGGGCATAATATGTCTAATGTCGATACGCTTGGGTACTGCAGGCAGCGGATTTTGCAAAATGATTTTTTATATAGGGTGGCAGGCTCAAATTTTAGCGGCCCTATGAAGGTTGGTTTGGGTACGGATATTTCGTCAATTAACCAAATACGTAACCAGTTTTTAGATATTCAATACCGGCAAGAAAACCCTAAATTACATTTTTACGATGTAAAGTACCAATCCGGGACGGAAATTGAATCGATTATTGGGGAATTGCAAAGCGACTATAGGACACAGTCGGTTATTCAAGACTTATGGGATGCAATAAATGAAATTGCATTAAACCCAGAAGGGCTTGAGGTAAGGGGGAATTTTATATCGACAGCGGTTACTTTTCTAGATAAGGCCGACAATGTTTATAATAGGCTTATAGATTATCAATATAACCTTGATGGGCAAGTAAGGGAAGATGTTGATAAAATTAACCAGCTAGGGGAAGAAATAAAACGCTGCAATGAATTAATAGCGAAAAACGAAATTTCTGGCGATAACGCCAATGACTATAGGGATGTGCGGAATAATGCGTTAGATGAATTAAGTAAGCTTATTAAAATAGACTATAAAGAAAATCAAGATGGTTCTGTAACTGTGCTTATCGAAGGCAATGAGCTGGTTGCAAACAATGTTGTCAATAAACTTGGGTTAAGGTATACATCAACAGACTATTCATTTGTTGAGCCGGTTTTTACGAATTCGGCTTCAATTCTACCATATGACGAAACAGGGTTAAACGCGAAAGCGTTGTTCTCACTGACAGGCAAAGTAGGCTCTGCTTATAATAACGATAACGGCCACTTAAAAGCTTTGTTAATTACACGTGGGATAGAGCCTGCAAATTCTTTTACAACTCCCGATGAAATAAATTCTACTAAGTTTGAATACGAAAGAGATGTTTTTAATTTAAGCTGTACTATCCCAAAGGTAATGCGCGAAATGGATACTTTGGTAAATAGTATTGTTAAACTCGTAAATAATTCGGTATCGCCGCTTGTGTTAGTAAATGCCGGCCCGCCGCCGGTTTATGATAAGGCGCCAGACAGCAGCTCGCCTTATGGTATCGATGAAAACAAAAGCCAGCATATTGAGGTTTTTAGCAGGAAATATATGGACAGGTTTACGGGCGGTGTTTATAACAATGAAGACCCGGATAATTATTATAGCCTGTATACGATAGGGAATATTGAAATTAACCCTATGTTATTAAATGCAGAAGATTATGATAAAATAGCTTTTTCAGCTTCAGGTGATATAAGCGATACTACATTGCCGCTCGAGATTTTGGATAAATGGAAATCGAAGTTTATATCTTATGGCAGTGGCGAGGATAAAAGCATAGACGATTTTTATGGTTTCATAGTTAATAATATAGGCGTTACTACAGGCGAGGCTAAAAATTTTGTGGAAGAGCAAGAAATACTGGTTGCCCAGGTAGACAATAAAAGGAAAGAAGTCTCTGGGGTATCCCTTGACGAAGAAATGACAAATATGCTTACTTACCAGCATGCATATAATGCCAGCGCAAGGGTAGTTAATGTTATAGATTCTATGATAGATAAAATAATTAATGGGACCGGTAGGGTAGGTATATAAATTTTTAAAATTCTGTATTAAGGGGATTGGGCAGGAGGTTTTGAATGCGTTCTTCATTTTTTGAATTTAATGTGGCAAAGACCGGGTTATTTACAGCCAGGTCAAATTTAGAAATAACAAGCCATAACGTAGCAAATGCGGAGACACATGGGTACAGTAGGCAATATGCGTTACAAAAAGCAAATACGCCAATAAATTTATTTAACGGCCAAGGTATGATAGGGACAGGTTCAAGCGTGTATGGCATAGGCCAGCACAGGTCATTTTATTTAGATAAAAAATATTGGTCAGAGTCCCCTGTTTTGGGCGAATATAGAGTAAAGTCAACTTACCTTGAAATTGTGGAAGGCGTTTTAAACGGGGCAAGCGAAAATGGCATAAAATCTTATTTTGATGATTTTTTTAAGTCTCTTCAAGATTTAAAGACAACATCTGGCGATGATACTTACCGTATTAATATGTTGGAAGTTTCCCAGACACTAACTAAACTAGTTAATACTTCGGCTGAAAATTTGAAAAAACAGCAAAATGATATTAATTCAGAAGTTAAGTCGGTGGTTAATATAATAAACTCGATTGGCCAACAAATCAAATCATTAAACAAACAAATCCATACTTATGAGTTGGATGGCTCTAAAGCTAATGACTTGAGGGATGAAAGGGCAAGGCTCGTTGATGGTTTATCTAACTATGTTAATATTTCTGTGGAAGAAAAGGACAATAAATTTTCAGTTAATATTAATGGGTATGAGTTTGTAAACCATGTCGACGCACAAGTATTAACGACGGTAGATAGGGATTCTAAAAGGAACCCTACCGATGTGCCTGGCCTTTGTGATATATATTTTGAAGGCAGCAATTTGCAATTCGACATATACCATAAAAACCTTAAAGGCGAACTTAAAGGGCTTATTGATTTAAGGGACGGGAACAATAGCAACTTATTAGGTGGGCAGGCTTTGGAAACTACAAATTACAAGGGCGTACCACACTATTTAAATAAATTAAATGAGCTTGTAAGGACATTCGCAAGGGCGGTTAATGAAGGGGTTGATGCAAGCGGCAACCCGATTCCAAATGTAATAGGGCATGAATCCGGATATGACAGGGATGGCAACCTTGGCCTGCCTTTTTTCACAAATGGCGGCGGCACGGTAGTTGATTATGATTTAATGACTTGCGAAAATTTTGCTGTTAACCAGGTAATCATAGATGACCCCAAAAAAATTGCGGCAGCTTCAGATAGCACCAGTGATGAAAGTGATAATAGGGTTATCCTTGGCTTCTTAAATATACCTGCTTATAGGTCCCTGTTTAAAGAAGGGAAGCTGGAGGATTATATTGTAGGGGTATCATCTGAACTGGGGATAACAAAGAAGCAGGCTGACAATTTTTATGAGAATTATAACGATGTTTTGAATACTATAGACAACCAGCGGATTGAGGTCTACGGCGTAGATGTGAACGAAGAGATGATGAACCTTATGAAATATAACCAGCTTTATCAAGCATCGGCTAAATTAATAAATATTATTGATGGCATTTATGACACATGTATAAATAGGATGGGTGTTTAGTGGTTTACTAAATGTAATATTGAAAGGGGCTAAACTTTGAGAATCAGTAATCCGATGATAACAAATACAATGATGATCAATATAAATAGGAATATGGGTAAAATGAGTGATTATTATAATCAATTGTCAACAGGCAAGAGGATACAATTCACCTCAGATGACCCTATTATAGCGGCTAGGGCTTTAAAATTCCGTACATCTGTAAAAGAGACTCAACAGTACCAGAAAAATGTTAACCAGGGCATCTCCTGGATGGAAATTACAGAAAAAGGTTTCTCTAACGTAAACTCAATTATTGAAAAAGTTAGGGAATTGTGTGTGCAAGGGGCAACAGATACTTATGGGTATGAGGATAGGAAAAAAATAGGTGCGGTAGTGGATTCTTTGTGGGAGCAGCTGGGCCTTGAAATGAACATAACTTATACAGGCCGCTATGTCTTTTCTGGCTACAGGACAGACAAGCCGCCGGTTATTACTGAAGATTCTGGCGAGCAGTATACTGTTGCACAACATTTTAGTGTTGGCGATGTACAGGAAACTAAATCATACCAAAACCTATCGCCTACAGGTGACCCTATTGTCAATGATATTAAAATTATAAAGCTTCCATATAATAGCACAAATAACGGCCTTGCCGGTGTTACAGTTTCGGGTTTTGGTGCAGCAGTATCTAAATCTGCCAGCGACCCTACTGCTTATGATGGCTCTGCCCTTACTTATATAGAAGAGACAGGTGAGGTTGTTTTCCCATCTGGTGCGGCTATTCCGGATACATTTGATGTTAATTACCAAATAAATAGCCTAAAAAAAGGCGATTTAAACCCTGAAGTCTATTTTGAGTCTACGAGGCTAAGCGACGGCCAATATTTTGATATGGCCGGCCAAAGCCTGGAGTATGAATTTGGTGTAAATACAAGGGTTGATATAAATTCACTTGCTAAAGATGTTTATACCGATAAATTTTATGCTGATTTAAAAGATTTTGTGAAATTTATTAATTCGGTTCAAGTATCGAGTGAAACAGAGCTGGCTGCTTTAGGCGTTACAGGCCAGGCGGCAACAGATACAATAACGAAACAGCAGCAGGCGGCGCAGGTTGCCTTGCAAGACAGGTTTAGCGATATGTTGGCAATGATGGACGAATATTCTAAAACTGTATCTAAAGAGCATGCCGATTTGGGCAGCAGGATGAATAGGCTGGAATTAATAGAAAATAGGTTGATGGATGATGAAGTTACCTATACATCGCTTTTGTCTAAAAATGAAGATACAGATTATATGGAAGTTATCATGAATTTGAAATCGGCCGAGAGTATTTATCAGGCGTCCTTGCAAACGGGGGCGAAAATAATTCAAATGACTTTAGCAAATTTTATAAGTTGATTTTGACAATTGTCTCAAATATGTTTATAATACCAAGGAGGATATTTTATGGTTATAAATACAAAATCTTTTGGTGAAGTGGATGTGCAGGAGGATAAGGTTATTAATTTTGAACCCAGCATCCCGGGTTTTCCGGATAGTAAGCGCTATATGTTAATGTATGAAAGCGACAACCCGGATGAGAATATTTTTTGCTGGCTGCAGTCTGTTGACCAGCCGGAGATAGCCTTTGCGGTTTTAGATTCCGGCAAAGTATTTAAAGACTATAGTCCTGTTATAGAAGATAGCGAATTAGGGGAACTGAAACATACTAATGAGGAGGATTTACTCCTTTATAATATAGTTGTAATCCCAGATGACGTTGAGAATTTATCGGCTAATTTAAAGGCCCCTGTCCTTATAGACTCTAAAAGGAGGATAGGGAAGCAAGTTATTGCCAATAATGATGATTATCAGGTTAGGCATTATATTATTGAGGAGTTACGATCAAGGAATGGGTGATTAAATGCTTGCTTTAACAAGGAAAATAGGAGAAAAAATTATTATTGGCGATGATATCGAGGTTGTAGTCTTGGCAGTTAATGGTGAACAAGTTAAGCTTGGTATTGTTGCGCCCAGGGAGATTTCTGTCCATAGGATGGAAGTTTATGAACAGATTATCTCTGCTAATAAAGAGGCTATTAACAGCAGGAAAGTCAACGGGCTTAATAAACTCTTCAAATAACAAAAAGACAGGGCTGTAGCAGGCCCTGTTATTTTTTTAAATGTAAAGGCCATGCCCTTATTAGAATAAAAATCAGCTAAATTGTATATAAATATTAATTGCAAACACTTTAAAATCTGATATAATAATTTTTGTAAAAATATATAATCCGGGGTGAAATTAGATGACTGAGATAAAAACAAATTCGGACCTTATAGGCCAGGTTCAAATAGCAGATGAAGTAATAGCCATTATAGCGGGTACGGCGGCTTTAGAGGTTGAAGGGGTTGTTGCAACCGGCGGCAATATGTCAAACGAGTTTGCAGGTATTATCGGCAAAAAAAATTTTTCTAAGGGGGTACGTGTAAATGTGGTTGACGGGGATGTGTCTGTAGTTATTGGCCTCTCTGTTAAATTTGGGTTTAAAGTGCAGGAAATTGCCTACGAAGTACAAAGGCGTGTAAAAAATGCAATCGAAACAATGACAGGGCTTAATGTGTTAGATGTAGATGTAAGTGTTTTAGCTGTGAACTTTGATAAAGATAAAAATAACGCATAGATATTTTTAGTTTTTGCTTAGGGTATGGCTTAATATTCTAAGCTTTTGTATTTTATTGGGCAGATTAAAGGAAGGGTTTTATTATGAGCAGAAGGCTAGCGAGGGAAAGGGCGTTTCTTTGTATCTACTTATTGGAGTTTGACAAAGAGTTTGACCTGGATGAAACATATAATTATATCTTGAATTTAGAAGGCGAAGAGATAACAAGTTCAGAAAATTTAAATGATAATGACCAAAAATTTATGTATCAGGTTTTATCCGGCGTTGTTCAAAATTTAGAGCGCATTGACCAAGAAATATCGTCGAATACTAGGAAATGGTCTTTTAGCCGCCTTAATAAAATTGATATAGCTATTTTGAGGCTGGCTGTATATGAAATTTTATTCATGGAGGATATTCAAAAAAGCGTTTCTGTAAATGAGGCAGTAGAGCTGGCTAAAGCATATGGCAGCGATGAATCGTTTTCATTTATAAATGGGCTCCTCAGAAAAGTAGGTTGATTTGGTGCGTGTTTTTAAAGTTTTTGAAATAAATAGATATATTAAATCTAAACTTGAAGAAGATTTTATTTTAAATGGTGTTTATATTGAGGGCGAGGTGTCTAATTATAAGCCGCATAGTTCAGGGCACGTATATTTTACGCTTAAAGACGAGTCTTCATCTATAAACGCAGTTATGTTTAAAACTGCTAAACAAGGGTTGAAATTCAATATAGAAAATGGTATGAAAGCCGTTGGGTTTGGGCGCGTTTCTTTATATGAAAAAACGGGGAACTATCAGTTCTATGTAGAAATATTAGAGCCGGTTGGGCAAGGTGCCTTATTTTTTGCATATAACCAATTAAAAAATAAATTAGAAAAGGAAGGGCTGTTTGACAGCCGTTTTAAAAAACCTTTGCCTGAAGGGCCTGGGGCAATCGCAATAATTACTAGCGGGACAGGCGCTGCGGTTAGGGACATTATAAAAATTTGCAAAAAAAGGGATAGTAGCATAAAAATTATTGTGGTTGATACAATAGTACAAGGGGAAAATGCCCCGAAAGAAATTGTTTCATCAATTAGGCTTGTAAATGAATGGGGGGGTTGTGGTTTAATTATTTTAGGCAGGGGCGGCGGCAGTTTAGAAGATTTGTGGGCATTCAATGACGAAAAGGTTGCCCGCGCTATATTTGCTTCTAAAATACCAATTATTTCTGCCATTGGCCATGAAACGGATTTTACTATTGCCGATTTTGTTTCTGACTACCGTGCTTCGACGCCGTCAAATGCCGCAGAGATAGCGGTTAGTGAAAAATATCTAAAATTTATAGCCTTTACAAAAACTTATGGGGCGTTGATTAAAACTGTAAATATCAAATTAGCCGGTTATAGGAAAAGGCTGCTTTCTACAAAGGGCAGCAAATATTTAAGGGCCCCGCTGCAGAATATATATGATAGGCAAATGTACCTAACAAGCTTGAAAGAAACATTGAAGAAAGCCACTAATAGCAAAATTAGCGGGCAAAAATCTTTATTGGCCCATAAAATAAGGGTTTTAAATAGTTTGTCGCCTTCGAATTCGTTAATTAGGGGTTTTGCAGTTGCAACTAAAAATAAACAGGTTATAAAAAGCATAAGTGATATTGTTGTTTTGGATTTGGTAAATGTTCAGATTTCGGATGGTTTTTTTAATGCCGAAGTTATAAATGTAGGAGAAGATAATGGCTAAAACTTTCGAAGAATCGCT
>JAITVM010000251.1 GCA_031285815.1 Clostridiales bacterium
CTTGTTGTGCCTCCAGACTTTAACGCCCCGGCATTCCTGTCAGAGACTTTTAAAAAGCTCAACAGCCCGGAAGATTTGCCGCCCCCAGATAGAAGTTCATTTTTTGAGCGGATATTCGACCAATTTGTACCGGCCCCTGAGCCATATTTAAATAATAAGGTCTCCTTAATTATCTGGTCAGTAAGCGAGTTCTCCCCAACCAATGAATCTTTTACTGAAATAATAAAGCATGCCGAACCTTGAGTACGGGAATACGCATCTTGAGAAGGCAAGATATCGCCCTCTTCTTCGTTGTAATAAAAATGGCCTTGCGGTGGCCCCGCTATATCATATGTCAGCTTAAGCCCGGTATTAAACCATTGCGGGCTATTGGGTGCCCAAATTTGTGCCAGCAGCATGTAAACCAGTTCATCATAAATTACCCTCAGCTGCTCGCCATTAATTAAAACTTCATCGTATAAAGCATTTACCCAAAACGAAACCATCCTGTGGCAAAGCTGTTTCATTGAAGTTTCGCAGCCCAGGTCATTCACAACACCTTTTTTACGGAAATACTTGCTGGCAATTATGTCGCATGCACTCTGAGAATAATGGGTAGGGAATTCTAAATTTTCCATATTTGTAATGATGCCGCCGGTTTTATGGTTCACCAGCTTAACATTTACTTTCTTCCAAGTAAATAAATCATATACACTTTTATCAGACCCATCTAACTCTTTTGTATAATATCTATATATTTTATTGTCTAATTCCATCGAGGATGCCTCCTAACCCAAAATATATATCCACCCAGGCAATACCCCAGGGTTATACCATTTTTAACTTAACCTTAGTTAACGAAAATTTTTGCCCACACATATTATATTCTATACTTGTACAGGAAGAAACGCAAAAAATAGAATGTATGTATATAAATATATTAACAGAAAAAATATATTTCTTAAACACAAAAGGCCAACGGTTTTTTATTTATTGTATTTTTTAATTTAACCCTATTTAACCCTTTTTTTACACCAAAGCCTATTCTTAGATGAAAATCCCCAAAATTTCATTTGAAAACTTTGTATAAATTTATTATAATATAGTAATTGTATATGTTGTTTTATAAATGGGGGGCGAGGCAATGGTTTTCTTATTCTTATAAATTACTTTTCTAGCTTCATTTTATTTCTTTAGCCTTCTTTAATTCCAAAAGCGTTAAGCCTTTTTGATATGTGGAAAAAATTTTAATACATAATAAAATTTTATACGCTAAAACTATCTTCAAGCCTATATTTCCGGTTAAACAAGCTATAAAAAATTTAAATAATGGGGGCTGCATATGATTAAGATAGGAATTATTGGAGACGGGGCTTCTGTTTATATAGAAAAAATAATTTTTACCCTACTGTCCTTGACCGGCCTAAAAGTCCATTCTGTACTAGATTCGGATTATGGCGAATTAGGCCAATACCCTAGCTATGATGTGCTTATCGTTAATATCGACCCCATACGGGCTGAAATAATCGAAAAATTTAATGTTTTGGTTCTGAATGCCGAAAATAACTATGTATATCAGAATAAGTTAGTTTCCTGTTTAGGGGAAGATGATTTTTTAGTTTTAAATGCGGACCAAAAAGACGTTTTTAATAATATTTCCGCCATTAAGGCAAATTTAATTACTTGCGGTTTCAATCAAAAAGCTTGCATTACAACATCCAGCATTATCAATTCTGAATATGATACCGTTTTAGTATGTATTCAACGAGCGTTTAAGTCGATAAATAATAAATACATTGGCCAACAAGAATTTTCTGTTAACATTACGTCTTTCAAGGATAACAGCATTTTTAATATTTTATCAGCTATAGCGTGTATCTTAATTTGTGGTGTAGAAATAGATAGTATAAGTGACTAAAATTTTTATTTTTTGCCTAATATACTTATTTATTATTTAAAATTTATCGATATAATTTACAGGTACATTAAAAATATTTTGTTTCTAAATTCCAGATATTAAGTTCTAAATTTATATTGTTAGAATAAAAATATATAAAATGTTTTGCTTAACGCAGGGTTTTGAATTACGCATGATAATTATAGCTTAGAGAGGAGAATTGTTTGGATGCAAGAAGATAACCTTTTAAAAAATAACCAAGTTAAAGTACATGGTAGAATTGTTTCCGAATTAACTTTTAGCCACGACGTTTATGGAGAGAGTTTTTACAATTTTAATTTAGAGATAACAAGGCTTAGCGATACTAGCGATGTCCTGCCCATTACTATTTCTGAACGCTTGATCGACAAAGAGGAGCTACAGATAGGTGTTGTCGTTTTTATAACTGGTCAAATTAGGTCTTATAATAATTATACTGACACCGAAAGCAAAAATAGGCTGATTTTAACAATTTTTACACGCGATATAGAAATTTTGCCTGAAGAAAACACTAATATCAACCCAAACGAAGTTACGCTTAATGGCTTCATTTGTAAACCGCCTATTTACAGGACTACCCCTTTCGGCAGGGAAATTGCTGATATATTAATTGCAGTTAACAGGGCTTATAATAAATCCGATTATATCCCGAGCATTGCATGGGGCAGAAATGCACGTTTCGCAGCTAAATTAAATGTAGGCGACAATATTAGGCTTTGGGGCCGTATGCAAAGCAGGGTCTACCAGAAAAAATTAGAAAATGGCGAAGTTATTGAAAGGGTTGCTTTTGAAATTTCGGTTTCTAAAATTGAATCTGTTGAAAAATCTTTAAAGGAAACAGAATAGTTTCATACCAACCCGGATTTTTACTTAGGTTTTATTGACAAATTGTCCCTTTAAAAGTATTATATCTATATCAATACTACGAGGTTTTAACCAATACAGAACATATATGCCTAGATCAAGGCGATATTTGTTACTTGTGGTATGAATACACGTACATTATATATAAATATACTTAATAAGGGAGGTGTCTTATGAAAACCGATATATACATTGAGGTTGGGGGTAAAAAAGTAAACTCCAAAACCCTTGTTGAAACTACTAAGGAAAAATGGAAGGCTGAAGGCAACAAAGTTAAAGACCTTCAAGCTGTTGAGATTTATTTCAAACCTGAAGAGGGCATGTGTTATTACGTTTTAAATTCAGGTGTTGAAGGCTCCTTCGAGGTTTAGTACATAATACCCTCAAAGTAGTATTATTTCTCTTACAATAGGGGCGAAGATTTATACGCTTATTATCCCCGTAACTTATTGTTACAGGGCTTGCTTTTATAAGCAATAGTTTAATACGCTAATTAAAAATTCAAAAAAGTTATGGGGGCACACCATAACTTTTTTTGCTTGAAAAAAATAGCCCAAATAATATAACCATACTTTCTCAAGGTTTTATTATTTGGGCGTTTTTATATTTAGCATCATATATAAAGTTTAATATTAACGTGGGTCAGAAATCGGATAATAAACAAGCTCCCATATACCTGGCGTTACTTGTTTAAAATTAATCCAAGTATCCCTGCCCCTGTCTTGATACAATATATGGCCTTCTGTATCTGAATCTTGAATAAATTCACCTTTTTCAAGGTCTGAAAAGGCGGCCAAAGCCAAATCCCTTCTGGATAAAGGCTGCATCCCTTGCCCTTCTATGCTTTGCTCTGTTGCGATATCTTTATTATTCAAGTCCAAAAATTGCTGCTTTGTTATAGATAAATTTTCATCTTCGCAATACATAGCGTAGTCAGCTTCCCAATCGACCTGGATACCGTATTGCAACCAAATTTTTGCAATAGACATAGGGCTCATATTCATAAATACTGTTTTGTCATAGTTTTTTGAGAATTCTTCATAGGCTTTAATTTCTTCTTCCGTGTATTCAAAAATTGCTTGCGTTTCATCAAATCCTTTTTTTAAATCAAGCCCGGCGGCTAAATCCGTATTTGCAGGCACATCCAGCTCTGTTGGGGAAATATCGTCTGGCTGCGAGCCATTGCTAAGTGTTGCAGAAAAAGTTGGCCCGTCCGTAGTAGCGGCAGTGCATGAAACAATTAATAATGTTAATATGCCTGCAAAAAAAAGCATGGTTACTTTTTTATTCATTAGAAATAAACCTCTCCTTAATAATAAATATTTTGTAAAACCCTCCCTTAATAAAACACGAAAAAACAACCAAAAAACTTGTTTATAATATTATCACTGCCGGGTATGCAAATCAATACTACAAAACGATTTGTCATTAACACTTAATATAGTTGTAATACATAATGCTACTTTGCCTTATCGGTTACCTTGCCTTCATTTGTTACTATTTCAGAAAGCTCTATAGGCATAACACTTTTGCCATCCTTAAACACGCGCATATTCCCGCCAGAAAGCTCATCAATTACAGCCACTTTCCCATCAACTATGCCAAATTCAAATTTTATGTCATATAACTCGAGGCCTAATCGGTTAAGGCAAGCCTTAATTATTTTTGTGCATTTGCGTGTTAGCTTTTTACATTGCCTATACTCTTCCTTAGTCATGACTTGAAGCATTATAAGTGATGGTTTTGAAATAACCGGGTCGCCTTTTTCGTCATCTTTAAGGGTTACTTCAATAAAATAATCAAGCGGCTGGGATTCTTTTACGTAACCCGAATAACGCTTTAAGTATGAGCCATATGCCCTAAGCCTGCATATAAACTCAAGGCCCTTTCCAAAAAGCCTAGCCGGCTTAACCGTCATAGATTTTTCATCTAAGTCAGCTTTTATAAAATGGGTCGGGACCCCATTTTTAATCAGCTCTTTAAACAAATATTGGCTTAATTTTAAATTAGCATAGCCTAAACCTTCTATAGAAAGCCCAACTGAATTTTCGCCTGGGTCAAACGCACCATCTTTTCCTGTCGCATCATCTTTGTATTTAAGCAAATAGTCTTTGTTTCCCAATACAAAAACATCCTTCGTTTTGCCTTGGTAAATTAATTCCATAACCATATCCCCTTACTCTCATAATTTTCATTTACTAATAATAAAAAACACAGCGTTTTTATTTTATAATTAAAATTTACATTTAATCAATATTATAATATAATATTTTCTGTGATATAGCAAATCCAGCTTGGCTGGGTGTTTTGCAAGCTGATTACAAAATTTTTTTGAGTAGGTGATAAAATGAGGCATGTTGGATGTGAAGCACACGGCATCAGGCTACCAATAATCATAACAGGCGACGACCTGCCAGGTATAATTGTTGATTCTACGCTCCAAGCCATAAAATCGGCCGGCGCCCAATTAAAAGAAGACGACGTTATTGGCATTACAGAAGCTATTGTTGCTAAATCCCAAGGTAATTATGCAGAAACAAAGGACATAGCTACGGATATAAAAAATAAATTCGGCGATAAGGAAATAGGTTTGGTTTTCCCAATCTTTAGCAGGAATAGATTTTTGAATATATTAAAAGGGGTCGCTGCCGGTGCAAAAAAAGTATTTATCCTACTCCAGTACCCTGCAGATGAAGTTGGCAACCCCATAATGGACCCAATACAAATTGACGACCTTGATGGCGAATTAAATGGGCTTGTTACCGCCGAAAAATTCAAAAGCCTTACAAAAGGTTTTAAACACCCTTTTACAAATATAGACTACATTTCCCTTTATGAAAGCTCCTCGCCAAATGTGGAAGTTTATTTATCCAATGACGCTAGGGATATCCTAAAATTAACAAAAAATATATTAGTTGCCGAAATCCATAAGCGCTCGCAAACTAAAGCCAGGCTTTTAAAAGCTGGTGCCGAATTAGTCTATACCCTTTCAGATGTCCTAAATGAAAGTGTGGATGGAAGCGGCTATAACCCTGAATATGGGGTACTTGGCTCAAACCTCTCAACAACTACAAGGGTAAAGCTTTTCCCCAGGGACTGTAAAGATTTTTTAAACCATGTCGAAAAATTATTTATAGAAAAGTTAGGCCTATCCCCCCAGCTTTTAATCTATGGCGATGGGGCTTTTAAAGACCCTTACCTGGGGATATGGGAATTAGCGGACCCAGTGGTCTCCCCGGCATATTCAGAAAAGCTTGGTGGCTCGCCAAACGAAATTAAATTAAAATATATTGCAGATAATGATTTTAGCCACCTTTCTGGTGAAGAAAAACAAAATGCCATTATTAATGTAATTAAAAACAAATCTATAGAGAATAAGTATAACGAAGGCACAACCCCACGAAAATATGCAGACCTGTTGGGCAGCCTTTGTGACCTAATGAGCGGCAGCGGCGACAAAGGGACGCCTGTCATCTTAATCCGCGGTTATTTTGACGATTTATCCATCGGCTAATTTAGCCGTACTATAAATATTTACCGATATTGCTTTAGTATAAATTCCAGCTAAATTAAACAAAATAAACTTAAAGGCTATTTTAAAATAATAGGGTTATTATGATTAATTTAGTGTTTCTTATTGAAATATTTATTATAAAAGGTTATACTTTTTATAGCTCATTAAGGGAATGGCTTGACGGAGGAATCGATGTGATTGACGCAATAAGTTGTGGAGGCGTTGTCTTCCATAAAGGTAAAGTCCTCTTGTTATATAAAAACCAATACGGAAGGCATTTAGGATGGGTTATGCCGAAGGGAACTGTCGAATCAGGCGAAACATTTAAACAGACTGCCCTAAGGGAGGTAAAAGAAGAAACAGGCGTTGCTGCCCGGATTATAAAATATATCGGTAAAACTCAATACAGCTTCCGGAGTTCTGAAGAAATAGTAAACAAGAATGTTCATTGGTATTTAATGGTTGCAAGTTCTTTTTATTGTAAACCCCAGGCCGAAGAATTTTTTTCTGACGCTGGTTATTACAAACAGCATGAAGCTTACCACCTTCTCAAATTTCACGACGAGCGGCAGATTTTGCGTAAGGCTTTTGTAGAATATAATGAACTTAGGCGTAACAAAGAGTGGAATAAAAAGCTTTTTATTAATCAAAGAATATAACCAAATTTTTGTATGTGACTTATCATACTTATACCTAGGAGGTCTTTGCAATGAAAAAAAACTTTATCGAAGATATGCCTGTTGATGATTTGAAAAAAATTATGGCTAAGCTTAAACTAAAAAAATCATCACATGATAATAGGGCTATCTTTTATTTAATTTTAGGCTCTATCATTCTTTCTTTAGCTGTGGCATTTTTGGTTATCAAATTAGTTGGCAAGAAAGAAGACGAAGATTTATTTGAAGATTATGATGAAGACGATTATGATTACGACGATTATGATGAAGATGATGTATTTGCTGATGAAAAGGATTTTGAATAAATATAGCCAACAAACTTAAACCTTATTTATGAGGTTCTAACTTTTAAAATTATTGGGTGTTAGTTGAACACCCTTTTTTTATGCGATTTTTCATTTGTATATTATGTATATATTTATTAGAAACATATATGAATATTATACAAATTTAATATTTATTCAGAAATTCTATTTACAAACTACAAAACCTTGTATATAATATATCCATAGTGGTTGATAAATTAAGTGAGTGTATATAATATGGTTGCCTGAAGAAAATCATTAGCCTTTCAGCGTAAATTATACAGGGTTTTAATTAATATCACCATTATATAAGGTCTAAAATTTATGAATTTAGTTTTAAGTATTTTGTTTTTGCAAGTGCTACAAAACTAATTGCCTATCAATGTAAAATAAGGCGGGGATAGAGCCCAGTTTATTTTTTGTTATTAGTTTTTTAGCTAGTGGGTGGATGACCCTAATATCTATAATGTAAAAGAATTAAAAAGTGGCTGGTTTTGTTTAATTAAAGTATGTTTAGTGATACCCCGAAAGAAAGGTATCAGCCAACCTTGTAGTAAAAGTTATCGGCTTATAAAAGCCAAAGTTGTGTGCCATTGTGTGTTAAGTTTTCATAGGTTACACAAATATTAATTTAGAACAATAACAAGCTATAGGTTGAATGCTAAAATAAAATTTTAGCAGTATGAAATATCATTACCCCCACTATCTTTTCATTAGGGCTTTCCGCAGGTGTACCATAATAAGGTAGGTAATGTTTTTTGAAAGGTATGGTTAACCAAGTTTTTGTTTGTATTAAGTTATATATATTTGCAAGTTAAGGTTAACCTAAGTTTTACATGCTTTAAGCTTTGCACATTATAAATTTTATACCTGAAAAAATGATTAGTTTTTGTTACAAAAAGCTGACATTCTCAATTTTGTCGGATGCTTTTGGTTAATAGAGTTTATATTTTAAAAATATAATTAAAAGCATCAAATATTAAGGGGTTCTAGAACTGGTTTGTTTGATAAGTTATAAGCCAGTAAGAAGTTTCAAAATTTCTGAATTGTAGGGCCTAATAAAACCCCGAAAGGTGTTGAAGTATGGAGGATGTTTTTAGAAGAAAATCCTGACGCTAACCATAATTATTAGTGTTGGGGTTTTCTTTTTTTGTTGTGAAATATTTTTTTCAAACTAAAAAGTAAAGGACAATTAGTTTATATGGATAATATTATCGTTGTTATGGAGAAAAATATTGAGACTGGCATATTAGAAAAGGAATATTGTTTAATTGAGGCCAATGAATATGGCGAATTGCTTGACGGCATATACGTTATTAACAAAAACGGGGCACTCTATGTACATTTAAAAATAACTACAGGCAGGGATGTATCAGATTGGGAATACAGTGCCATATTTGATTATTATGACCCTGATGCCCTAAGTGGCGGGGGTTTGGAAATTCAAGAAATTTTAGATGAGTATAACCCAAGCTGGGAAATTATTTTCCCATGCCCCGATGAGGCTTTAGCGTTTCAAAAATCTGTTGTGTCCATATTAGAAAAACATTTTATAGAATTACAAGACACCTATAAAATTATCTCAGATAAAAAAGCCGATTATGAATAATATATACAAGCCCGGATTAACCCCAAAAAAATATCAGCCTATAACAATGCGGGATTTTAAAAAAACATGTCAGTTTCCCAAATATTCTTGACAATTGAAGTTTTTGATGATAAAATCCATCCGTGTATCAGTTACTATAGATTATTTCTATATAACTGCTTATTTTTTGTTTAAAGCGCATTGCTGCTGTAAAATAAGCACACATGTAAAATATTTTAGCAGAGAAAATAGAATTTAAACCAGGGAGGTGTATTTATTAATGCCAACATTCAACCAGTTAGTAAGAAAAGGCAGGAAAACCATCGAGAAAAAATCTACTGCCCCAGCGCTTCAAAGAACATTAAACACGCTTAGGAAGCGCCATACAGAATTATCAAGCCCACAAAAACGTGGTGTTTGTACATCTGTTAAAACAGCAACACCAAAAAAACCAAACTCGGCCCTTCGTAAAATAGCCAGGGTAAGGCTTTCTAACGGAATGGAGGTTACTGCGTATATTCCAGGCGAGGGCCACAACCTTCAGGAGCATAGCGTTGTTTTGATTAGGGGCGGAAGGGTTAAAGACGTCCCGGGCGTCCGTTACCATATCGTAAGGGGCACGCTCGATACAGCAGCTGTTGCTAAAAGGGCACAAGCACGCTCCAAATATGGCGCTAAAAGGCCTAAGAAAGCTAAATAATTTTTCGCGAAAGATTTGCTCGCCTTGTGCGATTCTATATAAATCTGCTAAATTAATAGATATATTTAGTTAGTACAAGGGCATGAACCGTATTTTGCGAGTACCGGTGATATAATTTATATTATACAAATATCGGTGTATAATAATTATGATTAAGGAGGGAAGAATCGTGCCACGTAAAGGACATGTTACAAAAAGGGATGTACTGCCAGATCCAGTATACAATAGTAAAATTGTGACTAAACTTATTAATAATATTATGTTGGACGGTAAGAGGGGCACAGCTCAGCGTATAGTTTATGACGCTTTTAAGCGTGTCGCTGAGAAAAAAGAAACAGATGCATTAGAGGCTTTTGAAGAAGCCCTTAATAACATTATGCCTGTTTCCGAAGTAAAAGCCCGCCGTGTCGGCGGCGCAACGTATCAAGTACCAATGGATGTAAGGCCAGAAAGAAGGTTTTCTTTAGGGCTCCGCTGGTTGGTTCTTTACAGCAGGAGAAGGGGCGAAAAAACTATGGAAGAGCGTCTGGCCAATGAAATTTTAGACGCCCTAAATAACTCAGGCGCTGCTGTCAAGAAAAAAGAAGAAACTCATAAAATGGCAGAAGCTAATAGGGCTTTCTCGCACTATAAGTGGTAAACAAACGCTTCTGTTTTGCAGATAAAATTTTAAGGAGGAGTTAGAGTGTCTAAAAGGGCTTTTCCACTAGAAAAGACTAGAAATATCGGAATAATGGCGCACATTGATGCCGGGAAGACAACTCTCACCGAACGTATTTTATACTATACAGGGCGTACTTATAAAATTGGTGATACCCATGAGGGTACAGCCGTTATGGATTATATGGAGCAGGAGCAGGAAAGGGGTATTACAATTACCTCCGCCGCTACTACTACACAATGGCATGACGTTAGGATCAATATTATAGACACACCCGGGCACGTTGACTTTACAGTTGAAGTTGAGCGCTCCCTCCGTGTTTTAGACGGCGCCGTTGGTGTCTTCAGCGCAAAAGAAGGCGTTGAGCCGCAATCGGAAACCGTATGGAGGCAGGCTGACAAATACCTCGTCCCCCGGATCGCCTTTATAAATAAAATGGACGTTGTGGGCGCAGATTTTTTCCGCGCTGTAGAAATGATTAAAACCAGGCTCGGGGCCTCACCTGTACCTGTGCAAGTGCCCATTGGTTTTGAAGATACTTTTAAGGGTTTAGTGGACCTTATGACAATGAAAGCTTATGTATTTCCAGAAGACGATATAAATAGGTTTGATGAAATAGAAATACCTGATGATTTAGCCAATAAGTGTGAAGAATCAAGGATAGCAATGATAGAAGCTATTTCTGAAACAGATGAAAGCCTGATGGAAAAATACCTTAATGGCGAAGAATTGGAAATAAGTGAACTTAAAACGGCTTTAAGAAAAGCTTGTATCAACAATGAGCTTACCCCAGTTTTTTGTGGTACGGCATACAGGAAAAAAGGCATCCAATTTTTATTGGATGGTATTGTAGATTATATGCCCGCACCAACTGATATCCCTTCGATAAAAGGTACCCTCCCAGATACCGGCGAAGAAATCGAAAGGCATTCTTCAGATAATGAGCCATTCTCAGCATTAGCTTTTAAAATTGTAAATGACCCATTCGTTGGCAAGCTTTGTTTCTTCAGGGTTTACTCGGGTTCGTTAAAATCCGGGTCATATATATATAACTCTACTAAAGACAGGAAAGAGCGTATTGGGCGTATTGTACAAATGCATGCTAACCACCGCGACGAAATAGAAGAAGTTTTCGCCGGGGACATAGCTGCTGCAATAGGTTTTAAAAATACAACAACAGGCGATACTATTTGCCCAGAAAATGACCAGGTTATTTTGGAGTCGATGAACTTCCCTGAGCCTGTTATCCATGTGGCGATAGAACCAAAAACTAAAGCCGGCCGGGATAAAATGGGTATTGCACTTTCTAAGCTTGCAGAAGAGGACCCTACTTTCAGGACTTATACAGACCATGAAACTGGCCAGACAATCATCGGCGGCATGGGCGAACTACACCTCGAAGTTATTGTCGACAGGCTATTGCGTGAATATAAAGTTGAAGCTAATGTTGGCAAGCCTCAAGTTGCTTATCGTGAAGCATTTAGAAAGCCTACTGATGTTGAAGGCAAATATGTTAAGCAGTCCGGCGGCCGCGGTCAATACGGGCATTGTAAGGTTAAATTTGAGCCGCTTGAACTTAATAGCGACAAAACATACGAATTTGTCAATAGTATTATTGGCGGTGTAATCCCTAAAGAATATATACCGGCTATAGATAAAGGTATACAAGAAGCAATGAACGCTGGCGTTATAGCAGGGTACCCTGTTGTTGGCGTTAAGGCTATTTTGTATGATGGTTCTTATCATGATGTTGACTCGTCTGAAATGGCATTCCACATTGCCGGCTCTATGGCGTTTAAAGATGCTATGCGCAAGTCTGACCCTGTACTTATTGAACCTATCATGAAAGTAGATGTCACTGTGCCTGAAGATTACATGGGCGATGTAATGGGCGACATAAACAGCCGCCGCGGCCGCATCGAAGGTATGGAGGCAAGTTTCGGGGCCCAGATCATCCACTCATATGTGCCCCTTGCAGAGATGTTTGGGTATTCAACTGATTTACGTTCGGCAACACAAGGGCGTGGCGTTTATAATATGGAGGTCCATCATTATGAGCCTGTCCCTAAATCTATCCAAGAAAGCATTGTTTCTGGTAAAGCAAACTAAGCTTTCGCGCTAAATAAACAACAAATTTAATTTTATACTTGAAAAATAAATATATAATAATTATAATTGTTCTAAACCTATCTTGTAAGGAGGAAATTTTTAAATGGCTAAGGCGAAATTCGAAAGAAATAAACCGCATGTTAACATCGGTACCATCGGTCACGTTGACCATGGCAAAACTACTACAACTGCAGCTATAACTAAGGTTTTACATGAAAAATATAAACTCGGTGCTTTTGTTGATTTTGATAAAATTGATAAAGCCCCTGAAGAAAAAGAGCGTGGGATAACTATCTCTACTTCACACGTTGAGTACGAAACCCCTAATAGGCATTACGCCCACGTTGACTGCCCAGGTCATGCCGACTATGTTAAAAACATGATCACAGGTGCTGCTCAGATGGACGGCGCAATCCTTGTTGTTGCTGCTACTGACGGCCCTATGGCCCAAACACGCGAGCATATCCTTCTCGCACGCCAGGTTGGCGTACCTTATATCGTTGTTTTCTTAAACAAATGCGATATGGTTGATGACGAAGAATTGCTTGAATTAGTTGAAATGGAAATTAGGGACCTTTTAAATGAATATGAATTCCCTGGTGACGATATCCCTATAATCCGCGGCTCTGGCCTCAAAGCCCTTGAAGATTCTAACTCTAAATGGGCAGATTCTATCATCGAATTATTTAATGTTATTGATGAATATATACCTAACCCAGAGCGTGACGAAAGCAAGCCTTTCTTAATGCCTGTTGAGGACGTTTTCTCCATCACTGGCCGTGGTACAGTTTCAACCGGCCGTGTTGAGCGTGGCAGCCTTAAAATACAGGAAGAAATCGAAATTGTTGGGCTTTCTGAAGCACCCCGTAAAGCTGTTGTTACCGGTATTGAAATGTTCCATAAATTGCTCGACAGCGCAACTGCTGGCGATAATGTAGGCCTTCTGTTGCGTGGCGTACAAAGGGACGAGATCTTCCGTGGGCAAGTTTTGGCTAAACCAGGCTCTATCACACCACATACTAAATTTACTGCACAAGTTTACGTTTTGACAGCTTCTGAAGGTGGGCGCCATAAGCCTTTCTTCAATAACTACAGGCCCCAGTTTTATTTCAGGACTACTGACGTAACTGGCGTTATCAACCTTCCAGAAGGTACAGAAATGTGTATGCCTGGCGATAACATTGAAATGACAATTGAACTCATTCAACCAATCGCTATTGAGCAAGGCTTGAAGCTCGCTATCCGTGAAGGCGGCAGGACAGTTGGTTCTGGTTCTGTTGTTACAATTATTGAATAAATAATAAGCTTTTTATATAAACCGTTTAGGGGCTATGCCGCCTAAGCGGTTTTTTTAACCCCCTAACAAAATATAATCAAAATATAATGAAACTTATTGTGCTATTTCCCCGTATTAATCTATAGGCCTATTTTTAAAAGAAGCTGCATAAAAATTATTTATACTAAGCCCCAAACATATTTTTAAGTTTGCTGGCTATATATAGAAATTTACTTTTACCAGCGGCTGATTAGGCCATAAGATTTTCCCAAATTTAAGACGATAACCATAAAGCTAGAATCCTTGCCCGGGTTAATTTTTTTTAGTTTATAGTGGGTAAACATGCCCTACATGATTATAGAGGGGGGTTTTTATGTCTACAAAAAATCAACGGGACTTTAGGCGCCAGATGAAACAGCTTGAAAAGGAAGGCAAAGTCCCTGAAGGTTATTACGCAAGGCGCAGAATAACATATACCGGTGGCGGTATCTCAATATTCTTAATACTTTTTCTGTTATACCGTTTTGGCATTTTCTCATTCCTGCTCCCTATAGTACATACTGTAAACAACACTGCGAAAAATTCCGTGCAAAACCAGGGTACATTATCTGTGCCCGACTATGCACTTATTAATAAATATATAAATTCATGCTCTAAAATAGATGATTTATACAACAGCCTATATGAAGATTGTTATAGTAATATTTATTTACAAAACGATATACCTACAAGTAAATTTGAAGAATATTCAAAAAAATTTGAAAAATTAAGAAAAGAAATTAAAACTGATAAGGAAGTTTTAAAAAAGTTTGAAACCAACTATAATTTAAGTATAACTATTTGTGAAGATATAATTTCTTTTGTATCTGGCAAAGATGACTTTTCAGAGGCAGATGTAGCACATTTTGAATACCTTGCAATAAGCTACCATAACCTTTTAGGTGAAATATACTCTAGTTATTCTGGCTTCGATATTTAAATATTAAAAATTTTTTAATTACAAAGGAGGTTTTTATGAAGAAAACAATATCCATTTTTTTTATTTTACTTACCATTTTTACACAAAGCGTAAGTGCACAAGAATACCCAAAAACCGAGTTCCGCGGTGCCTGGGTTGCAACAGTCTTCAATATAGACTGGCCATCCAATAAAAATTTGACAGCCGATGCGCAAAAAAAAGAATTTTT
>JAITVM010000304.1 GCA_031285815.1 Clostridiales bacterium
GTGCCCCTTTTTTCAAGGCGCCCCGCTTCTTCGTCTAATAAAGCTTCCCAATTGCTAGCCATATAATATTCTTTGCTTGTGCTTATAGCATAGCAGATTTTATGCCCCTCCATAAATTCAATAATTTCTGCCAGCCCTTCATTCGGGAGCCAGCGGCCATAAACCTGTTCTTGCTGCTTATTAAAAATACATGCGCCATTGTTGCAAATAATATATGGGTTTATTTTGCTTTTATGGCAAATGCTATAAGCATCGCTATATATCCGCCCAGTAGCAATTACAAATTCAATACCAGCACACTCCAAGCGGCGTATAGCTTCTATATTTTCACCGCTTATTGCAAAATCCGCCCCAAGCAGTGTCCCATCCATATCGCTAACAAACATTTTTATTTTATTGCCCATGATTACAATATTTTGAAGAAAGACAACACTATAGACAAAATAAATGTGGATACAATCAAAACAACTGGGCTGACTTTCTTTTTAACTAGCAAATAATATAAAAGAAACACATATCCGAACGGTAATATATTAGGGAATATTTTGTCAAAGAAATCAGCTTGGATAGAAACTGTAGAAACCTCATTTACATAGACAGAAGGCAACACTGATATTTTTACATAACTCGCAATAAGGCCGCCAATAACTGTGCAGCCTAAAACTGTTGCTGCTTTGCCTATTGTAGAGGAAGCCTCTTTAATTTGTGAAATAGCCTTCGTACCAAGGTTATAACCTAAATGTGTTAATGGTACCCTAAGTAAATATACGCATAGGTAAAAAACAAAAAATATAATAGGGCCCAAAACATTATTATTAAGCGCCATAGAAGAACATACACCAGCTAAAATTGGCAGGATAGTAAACCAAAATATAGCGTCGCCAATACCTGCTAACGGGCCAAACAAAGCTACCTTTAACCCTTTTATAATAGTCCGGTCCTCTTTGTTTTCTTCTAGGGAAGAAAGTAGCCCCATCAAAAAACCTACTAAGTTCGGGTGCGTATTAATAAATTCAATATTATCTTTCATGGCTTCGGATAAGCCTTGTTTATCGTCTTTATATATTTTTTTCAAAATGGGGAGCTGTGAAACTAAAAACCCACTGGCCTGCATCCTCTCATAGTTAAAGCTTGCTTGCAAAAACATAGAAAGGAACCCGAGCTTTGTTATATCCTGCTTAGTCAGGACTTTTTTCGGCGTGTCATTAGATGCCATCTTCTTCATCCCCCTCTGCATTTACAGATTTTAAAGCCGCGATTTTTGCCAGCATTTCTGCTTTGTCTTTATCGCTATTATAAGATATAAGTGCCAACGCAACGCCTACTAAAGCAATAGGCAGCAAGTTTGAATAAGTTAAGAAGCAAGAAATAACAAACCCTATTAATAAGTAGGGCATAAACTCTTTTTTAAGCATAACTTTTAACAGCATAGCAAAACCAACTGCCGGCATAATCCCACCTGCAACTTGGAAACCATGGGTTAACCATTCAGGCATAGCCTCGACTAAGTCTTTCATGGCATCTTGAGCTACATAAGCGCAAAGTAATCAACGCATATAAAAACGATATTATACAGGTACAAATAATGTTAATCTTAATAATTCCATTTATATCTGCTTCTTCTGTAGCTATGTCTGCCTTTTTCATAAATAACGAAAAACTTGAGTAACAAAAAAGGATAATGTATTGCATCAAAAAACTAAACGGTAATGATAACGCCATTGCTGCAGCGACATCTATTTTTGTAGTATATGCAATAACTACTGTCATAACGCCAGCTAAAATAGGGTTAGGCGGTTGCGTGCCCCCTGCCGGTGTTAACCCCGCAAAGGCTAGTTCTGTAATACCGCCAGCCATTAAGCCTAATTGCAGGTCACCTAATATTAAACCAGTAAGTGTGCAAACAATAATTGGCCTAAAAACGAAAAAAGCTTCTAACCAAAAGTCAATACCTATAACCGCTGCCATTATAGCCAACGCAAAACCTTGACCAAATGTAATAGCCATACTTTTCCCCCTCCTAATAATTACTTAATAGGTTCCTTCGGGTCACCAGGGACATCTTGTATGTACAAGTTTACCCCTGCATTCTTGATAGCCAAAAAACTAGCCATGTCTTCGTCATCAATATAAACTTTCTTGCTTAGTTGCCGCTTACCTTTTACAAAGTGCATATTACCAACATTAACTTCTTTTATGGGGACACCGCCTTCTATTAATTGCTGTACAACTTGAGGCGTCTTGCAAATAAGAAAAATCTTTTGTTTTGCTGATGCCTTCCCAATTGTTTGGATGGTTTTCGCTACCGTAAAAAAACGGATGCCTGCACCAGATGATTCTGCTACCGCTGCCATAAGCTCTTGAACCAATTCATTACCCGCCGCATCATCATCCGCCACTACGACCAGGTTTGCCCCTAAAGTCATTGTCCATGTAACACCTACTTGCCCATGTACCAACCTGTTGTCAATCCTTGTTAATAAAATATTTGGTTCCCCCACGCTATATCCCCTTTCGTTAATATTAAACAAATCTTTACGCTTTAAATGTGTTTATATGGTTATAATACTCTGCAACCTTTAGTATTTCAATAGGATTTTAAATTTTAAACCAATATATCAATTGGTACTAACCGCCAATACATACAAATTTACAGCAAAGCCAGCGTTTATAACATCCGCTGGCTAAATCTTTAGGTTAACTGTAAAAGTATATTTATCGCCACGCACTATAGAACTAGTATATTCGATAATTGAATGGTTTTCATAACTAAAACGCTCGAGAAAAGTACATGGGACAGTAAGTGGTATCTTCAGCAAACCCCTTTCAAAAGTATTTGCAAAAACAGGCCGGAACGATTCTACTGCCTCATCA
>JAITVM010000044.1 GCA_031285815.1 Clostridiales bacterium
TTATCTTTTGTGTTTTATTATCTTTGGTAAGCAAAATCTTTTGTATGTTTTTCTTTTGTATTTATTTCTGCTTTTATTTATCTTTTGTGTTTTACTGTCTTAAGTACACTTTCAATTTATCTTCAGTATTTTTTTTCCTGGTACAGCCCGCCATTTTTTATCAGGCTGTGCCCAGTTTATATTCAACTAATTTGCGAATAATCGCATTTAGTTAATTATCCCCATTATTGGCTAACGGCTTATTTCCAAAGTTTTAGACATCATAGACTTCGTAATGTTTATACTTGTTAAATTCGCCTCATATGAACGGCTAGAAGAAATCATATTAACCATTTCTTCAACTATATTGACATTTGGCATAGTGACATAGCCATCTTCATTTGCATCAGGGTGGGATTCGTCGTATACAACCCTGCCAGGGCTGTTATCTTCTGTTATCCCCGTTACGCGGACACCTGCGCCCTTCTCTGCACTGCCTAAAAAACTATTAAAATAAGAATAAAATGGCACAGTATCTGTTTTTTCTGCAAAAAGGGCTACTTTCCTCTTATATGGGCCGCCATCTTCAGTCCTCGTTGTTTCAGCATGCGCAATATTTTCTGATATAATATCCATCCTTAACCTTTGGGCCGTTAGGCCACTGGCACTAACATTTAGAGCATGAAAAAAAGACATCTCATCCCTCCTGGGTTTTAATTTATTTAAATAAAACCGGGCAAAGCAGTAATTAAAAAATTTCCACCGGCTATACAAGGCCTGCTAGCTTTAAAACGAACTAACTGTAGCCTGAAATAAAAATTTATTTTATAAAAAACAACACATTAAATAAGTTAATAAAAACGTTACTTGGCTGATAAAACTAAATTAACCCGTTTATAGTTATTGATAATACTACTGGCTAACGTTGAGTACCTGGCATCATTTTGATATAGCTTAACCATTTCTTCCTCAATGTCAACATTATTTCCATCTATCCTGTATGAAAGGCTGGCTTTTTCTGTAACAATTCTCGGTTTAATATTAGACAGGTCGAGATTGCCTGTTGATTTATAACCCTCTACAGCACTTTTTAATACATCTTCGAACAACACTTCGCTTTTTTTGAAATTAGGCAGCTCTGCGTTAGCAATATTATTTTGAATAATATTATTCCTAACCGCTAGCGACTGCAAACTAAATTCTATGATAGCGTTATCATTAAACATAAATAACCTCCGTTTACATCCAAGAATATTTTAGATTAAAAAACTGCAATTGTAAATACATAATTTAAAAAAAAGAATTATTTTGTATTTAGTAAGAGTATTTTGTTGATATTAATCAAAAAATATCGGTTTTATAAGCTTATTCGAATTTATTATAGCCAAATTACGCCATTATATGTTGATTGTGTATTAGCAATTTATGTAATCTATTTGTGATTAACATCTAAAACCTGCCAAAAAATATTTTATATTTTTATCAATATTTAATCTTTCTTTTTAAAGGTTTATATATATCCATAAATTTTTTTATTATTATCAAGCAAAATTTTTATAACCGGAATTTACCCAAAAAATTAATTTTATTGCGGTATACTATCCAAAATTTACATCCGGATGGTATATCGACAATTTTCCGTTTGCAATTAATGCCATTGCTACATAAATTTTTAAACTGTTTTAAAAACAAAAAAAGCCCAAACCTTAATTTGAACTTTTTTTAAAATATATAGGCTGATTAATTTTTCCCAATATCTTTCCTAAAATACACACCTTCAAAATTGACTTTCTTTAGGTCCTCATAACAAGCATCAATTGCCCCCGATATATTACCCGCAACTGTAGATATACCTACGACACGGCCGCCGCTTGTGTAATAGCCATCTTCTAATAATTTTGTGCCCGCATGGTAAGCGTAAGACCTGGACGGGATTTCATCAAGCCCTGTTACCTTATAACCTGTTTTATAATTATTTGGGTATCCGTTAGACGCTAAAACAACACAACAAACTGCGTTATCATCCCATTCTATATTTATTTCACCCAAGCGCCCTTCTGTGCAGGCCAGCATAATTTCTAATAAATCAGATTTAAGCCTCGGCAAAACAACCTGTGCCTCCGGGTCGCCAAACCTGGCGTTATATTCTATTACTTTTGGACCGCTTTCAGTAAGCATAAGGCCAAAAAATAAAACCCCTTTATATACTATCCCTTCAGACTTGATGGCATATAAAGTCCTTTCAAATATTTGCCCCATCGCTGCTGCCGCAATATCTTCCGTATAATGGCTTGATGGTGATATGGCACCCATCCCGCCGGTGTTAGGCCCTAGTTCGCCCTCGAATATTTTCTTGTGGTCTTTTGCTGAAACCATTGGCACAATATTTTCCCCATCACAAAACGCTAATAAGGAGGCCTCGCTGCCTTGTAAAAATTCTTCTATGACAACTATGTCCCCAGACCCGCCAAATTTATTTTCAAGCATTGAACTTTTTAATGCTTCAATACATTGGCTATAATTATCGCAAATTAAAACGCCCTTCCCCAGTGCAAGCCCGTCCGCTTTTACTACTAATGGGTATTTTGCTTTTTCGGCATACGCCGCAGCTTTATCATAACTATCAAAAATTTCATAGGCGGCAGTTGGTATATTATATTTGTCCATAAGTTTTTTTGAAAACGATTTGCTGCCTTCAATTTGCGCCGCTTTTTTATTGGGGCCGAATATACGCAAGTTATTTTTTTCAAATTCATCAACTATACCGAGCACAAGGGGCTCGTCCATACCAACAATTGTAAAATCAATAGATTCAGCCTTTGCAAAACTAACCAGCCCTTGAAAATCATTAGCCTTAATATCCACACATGTTGCAACAAGGCTTATTCCGCCGTTCCCTGGGGCAACAAATAATTCAGCGCCTTTATTTTGTGTAGAAATTTTATGGGCTATCGCATGCTCCCTGCCACCTGAGCCAATTATTAATACTTTCATGCGTTACCTCCAGCTATCATCCTTATTGCTTCAGGGTAAATAACCC
>JAITVM010000287.1 GCA_031285815.1 Clostridiales bacterium
ATTCATGGTTGGTGCGGTTATTTTTCGCATTTTATCGAGCCAGCCTGAACTGAGTGGCGCATCAAATAGCCTATCGGCCGCCATAGTGTCTGATGTGGCGATAACCGCATCAGCGTTAAATTTTTTGCCGCCTGCAATAACCCCAGCGGCTTTTCCGTTTTCCATAATAATTTTTTCAACACGGGTGTTGTAGATTATTTTACCGCCAAGGCTTTCGAATTTATCCACTATGCGCTTAACAAAAGGTAAAGAGCCACCGGCGGGGAACCCGCCATCGCCGGTCCCGATAATGCCCATCGAAAAATACAATGGGGCAACCCCAAGGCTTTCGCTTGTTCCGGAACGTATCAGGTTGCGGATCCCTTCATGCTTAAACTTTGCCAGGAATTCGTTATATGTTTCAGCTGGGAACTCAGGCATTTGCTGTTCCTGAACTTTCCTTATGTTATCCGTTACTACCTTAATCTGCCCGGCGTCTTCAGGAGAAATATTTAACCAATGGCGCTCGGTTTCATTAACGTCCCTAAATAATTTTATTGATTCACCGTTATGGATATATTCACAAAATGGTTCAGGTGTGCTGATCTCAACACTATCGTCGAGCGCACCTATAAAGCGCCAGAGTTTATTTATGGCTTTTTTGCTGCTGGAGCCGGTCAGCCAGTTCATACCGCCTTCAAATAAATATTTGCCGCGCCCCCAGGATGTACAATTGCCACCGGCTATACTGTGGGATTCAATAATTATTACATCAAAACCGCTTTTTGCGGCGTAGCAGCCAGCACTTAGCCCGGCTATGCCCGCCCCTACTATCAGGACTTTATTTTCCATATTAAATTAACCCCCTAGATTATTTTCTTTACCTGCATTTTCACTCAATTTGCTTAGCCACTCTATCTGGAATTTTGTTATGTCAATACCATATTGAAGTGTAGCTTTTTCGTAATAAACATAATCTGATAAAAACTGCCTCAAATCTCTGAATCCTGTAGCCTTTTTAAGCCCGTCATAATATTCTGCGTCTTTTTCATAATTGCCGGTTGCGTTATCAATTTCCAGCTCCAGGTCTAAATCTTTTAACCCATTATAAATAGCCATTAAATAAGACATTTCTTGATTAAGCATTTCAATAGCCTCATTAATGAGCGCCCTTCTGTCTTCTTTTTTTACGAGCCCCATGGATAAATATTTGCCTAGCTCCATGTTTTTAGGGTTGGCTATCATAGCGGGGGTGTTTACCCACGACAATAAATCCGCCCGGCCTTTGCCTGTAATTGAATATTGTTTTTTATTTACGCCGTTTTCTACAAATTCTCTGAAAGTAACTTTACCGGAATCCAAAAGCCGTTTGATTGCCGCTTGTATACCGCCAAGGCTATCACTGCACATAGATTTATAATTTTTGCTGATTAAGCGCCGGATTTCGTAGACTGTCAGCCTTCTCATCATAAGTAGCCCAAGGATAATATTTTCCAAAACCCCACCTCCGTATTATATATAGTAACATACCTAAAAGGTATATACAAGAATTTATTTTATGCTAAGCCAAGCTTAAGAGGCAGTTAAAAGCGCCCCATAAACTTTAAATATTTTTTTAAGTTTGTTGGCTATAACCGGACAAAAACGCCGGGCTATATAGTATAATTTTTGCAGCAATATGTGAAATTTTGGGGGAGGTATATCTTGAAATGTGATATCATAGTAGCAGCCCCTTGTTGCAAATAAAAAACTAGAGAGGTGAAAGGGATGGATATTTTAATACGGTACCATGCTGATATTGCACCAATACAAGAAATAGAAAAAGGCGACTGGGTAGATTTGCGTGTGGCAGAAACGGTTGAATTAAAAAAAGGTGAATTCAGGCTTATATCCCTTGGTGTTTCTATTAAACTCCCGGATGGCTATGAAGCACACATTGTGCCAAGGAGCTCTACATATAAAAATTTTGGCATAATACAAACGAACCATTGCGGCATTGTAGACAATTCTTATTGCGGTGACGATGATATTTGGATGTTCCCCGCTTTAGCAACAAGGGATACAATAATAAATAAAGATGATAGGGTATGCCAGTTTAGGATAATTGAGAAACAGCCAAAACTAAATTTTATAACTGTGGATAGGCTTTATGATGAAAGCCGCGGGGGCTTTGGCAGTACGGGGGTTAACTAAAAAAATGGCCATCACGGTTTTTTGATTCCGTAATGGCTTTTTATATTTAAAAAATATTTTTTATGCTACCTGAGGGGGCGTAGCCTTTCGCGTACGCTTACAAACTCAGGGTAACCATAAAAGAATTTAATTTTTTGATCTATTACTGAATCACCTTCCGGCTTTTCGCTAACAACAAATTCCGCGAAGGAGTTCGAGAAGTCAGAAGTAAAATTCTGTGACGCTTCTTCATTAACGAAATATCCTGGGTATGCGCTATATAGGCCTGGGCCATAAATTTGCTGCCCGTTTTGGGTTGATAATTCTTCCCAAAATTCTTTTGCAAATTTATAAAGCGTGCCGTTTTCATTTAGGATAAATGTTAATTCTTCAAATGGCGCCATATCTTGTTGATATTCTTTGCCATAAGAAGTTTGCCCTTCTTTAGTTGCCAAATAATTCCCATAGGCTTCAGCAAAATCCCTAAAAAAATCATTGTCTGAATATGCTTTGCCTTCTACATGCGTTATATCAAGGTAATCGAGGG